>NZ_QPFC01000726.1:0-4882 GCF_003427465.1 Nocardiopsis sp. TNDT3
CCCCGGTCGGCGCACACGTCCCGGTCGCGGGCGGGGCGTACCGGGGCCGCCGGAAGCGGTGTGCGCTCCCGGCGGCGGGCCCTGCGCGGGTCGCGCCCCGGTCACCAGCCCCCGGGCGGGATCGGCCGGTTGGAGTGGAATACCCCGCGCGGGTCGTACGCGGCCTTGACCTGGGCGAGCCGCGCGCGGTCGTCCTCGTCGAAGACCTCGCGGACCTCGGCCTCCTCCATCGGCCCGAAGCCCAGCGTGGACGAGCGGCCCACCGCGTGCGGCCCGAACAGCGCCGCGGCCCGCTCGCGCAGGTCGCGCATCGCCCCGGTGTCCTCGGTCTCGGCGAAGGTCAGCACCGTCAGCGCGTAGGCGGCGTCCCGGTGCCCGACGGCGTTGGCGACCAGCGGCTCCCGGGCCAGCGCCCCGCCCAGGTGGCGCAGCCAGACCACGCAGAAGAACGGCGCCTCGCCCGTCATCCGGGTCAGCTCGGCCAGCGCCTTCCCGTCCAGCCGGTCCACCAGCACGCTGCGGCCGCGGAACCCCGCCTGGTCCTGGTGCTCGTCGAAGACCGCGCCCGACTCGTCGTAGGGCATCTCGCGCAGGGTGTCCGCCAGCACCGGGGCGGCCGAGCGCAGCGGCTCCACCACCTTCGCCCCCTCCTCCATCGGGCCCGACCAGGCCACCGACACCTGGGCCACCTGGCGGCCGCGCATCGGCTCGGGCACGCCCTCCATGTCCGGGTAGACCATCACGGAGGCCCCCGAGGTCATCTCCTCGGGCACCGACTCGGCCCACCGCCGCCAGGCCTCCAGCGCCCCCGGTTCGGCTCCGGCGTCCAGGAGCAGGCTTCCGCCGTAGATCCGCGGGACCGGGAACAGGTCGATCTCCATTCCGGTGACCACGCCGAACGCGCCCGCGCCTCCGCCGCGCACCGCCCAGAACAGGTCGGGGTCGTCGTCCCCGGTGACCTGCCGCAGACGGCCGTCTGCGGTGACCAGGTCCACGCGCCGCACGTGGTCGGCGGCGAACCCGTACCGGCGGGCCAGCAGCCCCACGCCGCCGCCGAGCGTGTAGGAGACCGCGCCCACGGCGGGGGAGCTGCCCGACAGGGGCGCCAATCCGTGTTCGGCGGCCGCGTCGACCACCGTCTGCCAGGCGGCCCCGGCCTCCACCCACGCCGTGCCGCGGTCGGGGTCCACCCGCACCCCGTCCATGCGGTGGGTGGCGAGGAGGACGCCGCCCGCCATACCCGCGCCGAGCCCGTGCCCGGTGAGCTGGGCCGACACCCGCAGCCCCCGTTCCGAGGCCCAGGCCACGGCGGCGCGCACGTCCTGGGCGCGGACCGGCTCCACCACGGCGTCGGGACGGTGCCGGTCCAGCAGCTGCATTCCCGTGCGGGCCTCCTCGTAGGCGTCGGTCCCGGGCGCGTGCACCGGTCCGCTCACCCGTCGGGTCAGGTCCCGCAGCGTGTCCGTGTCGCCCATCGTGCTCTTGATGCCCGTGTTCTCGTTGTTCTCGTTCATGTCGGCCACCGTAGGAACCCATGCGGTCACAACGTGACCGCGATCTCTGGCAGTCTGCGTTCATGGGCCGATCCGTACGCGGGGAGATGCCGCAGCGGCTGCTGCGGCTGCTGTCCCTGCTCCAGGTCCGGCGCGAGTGGAGCGGCGCGGAGCTCACCGAGCGGCTCGGCGTCAGCGCCCGCACCCTGCGCCGCGACGTCGAACGGCTGCGCGGGCTCGACTACCAGGTGGAGGGCACGCCCGGGGTTGCGGGCGGCTACCGCCTGGCCTCGGGCCGCGACCTGCCCCCGCTGCTGCTGGAGGACGAGGAGGCCGTCGCGATCGCCCTGGGCCTGGCCACCGCCACCGGGTTCCAGGACAGCGCGCTGCGCGCCCTGGCCAAACTCGAACGCGTCCTGCCCGCCCGCCTGCGCCCTCGGCTGGCCGCCGTGGGCGGCGCCACCAGCGCGGTGCCCCACCCCGACGTCCCCGGTGTGGACCCCGCCGTCCTGGGGGCGCTGGCCTCCTCCTGCCGCGACCTGGCCGTCACCGACTTCGACTACCGCGACCGGGAGGGCAACGCCCGCGGGCGCCGGGTCGAGCCGCACCACCTGGTCTCCCACGGCGGGCACTGGTACCTGATCGCGCACGACACCGACCGCGACGACTGGCGCACCTTCCGGGTGGACCGGGTCAGCGGACCGCGGCCCACCCACCGGCGGTTCGAGCCGAGGCCGCTGCCCGCGCCCGACCCGGCGGCCTTCCTCACCCGACTCTTCGCCGCGGGCGTCTACAGACACACCGCGCACCTGACCCTGGAGCTGTCCGCCGAGGACTTCCACAGCCGCTTCCACGGCCCCCTGCCCGGCCGGGTCGAACCGCTGGACGACCACCGCTGCCGCATCCGGATCAGCGCCGACTCCCTCGACCTGGTGTGCCAGTACACGGCGGCGGCCCTGGCCCTCGGCGCCCCCTTCACGCTGGAGGCCCCGCCCCGGGTCGTCGAGCGCCTGCGGGAGGTCGGCGCGCGCCTGGCCCCTCCCTGAACCGCGACCGCCGGTGGACCGCGACCGGCAGCGGGAGCGCTAGGGTCGGGGCCGTGAACACCGATTCCGCGCACCCGACCCTGTCCGACGTGACCGCCGCCTTCGAGCGGGTCTATCCGCCCGCGTGGGCCGCCTCCTGGGACGCGGTCGGGCTGGTGGCGGGCGACCCCGCGCAGCAGGTCGCGCGGGTGCTGTTCGCCGTCGACCCGGTCGACGCGGTCGTCGACGAGGCCCTGACCTGGGGCGCAGACCTGATCATCACCCATCACCCGCTGATGCTGCGCGGTGTCACCAGCGTGGCCGCCAACACCCCCAAGGGTCGGATCGTGCACCGGCTCATCCGGTCGGGGACCGCCCTGTACACCGCGCACACCAACGCCGACACCGCCTCGCCCGGCGTGTCCGACGCGCTGGCCCGCGCGGTCGGACTCACCGGGCCGCTGCGGCCCCTGGACCCCGACGCCACCGACCCCGAGGGCCGCCGCGGCATCGGCCGGATCGGCGCCCTGGACCGGCCGGTGCTCCTGCGCGAGTTCGCCGAGCAGGTCGCCCGCGGGCTGCCCGCCACCGCGGCCGGGATCCGCGTCGCGGGGGACCCGGACCGCCTCGTGAGCACCGTCGCGGTGTCCGGGGGAGCGGGGGACTCCCTGCTCGGTGCGGCCCGGGCCGCGGACGTGGACGTGTTCGTCACCTCCGACCTGCGCCACCACCCCGCCTCGGAGTTCGTGGAGGACCCCGGCGGCCCCGCCCTGGTCGACACCGCCCACTTCGCCAGCGAGTGGCCCTGGCTGGCCGACGGTGCGCGCCACCTGGTCGACGCACTCGGGCGCGCGGGCGGCCCGGATGGGGCTAACGTGGAGGTCCGCGTCTCGACGACGGTCACGGACGCCTGGTCACAGGCCGTCTCACACGTCTGAGAGAGACCACGGGCCCCGCGGGGTCGCCGACCAAACTGCACAGAGTAGAGCGCGGGCGGCGTACTCGCCCTCCCCAGCCATCACAGGAGACGTCACACGTGAAAGCCGAACCCGCCGCACAGGCCAGACTCCTCACCCTCCAGGACCTGGACACCGACCTCCAGCGCCTGGACCACCGGGCGCGCACCCTGCCCGAGGTCGCCGAGGCGGCCCGGCTCAAGGAGCGGGTCGACCAGATCGACAGCGAGCTGATCACCGCGCAGACCGGGGTCTCCGACGTCGAACGCCAGCAGCGCAAGGCCGAGAGCGACGTCGACCAGGTGCGCACGCGCGCCGACCGGGACGCCAAGCGCCTGGAGTCCGGGCAGATCACCAACGCCAAGGAACTCCAGAACCTCCAGTCGGAGATCACCTCGCTGGGCCGCCGCCAGGCCGAGCTGGAGGAGATCGTCCTGGAGGTGATGGAGCGCGCCGAGGAGCTCAACGCCACGGTGGCCCGCCTGACCGCCGAGCGCGAGCGCCTCGTGGCCGAGCACACCGAGGTCGTGGCCCGCCGCGACACCGCCGCCGCCGAGATCCAGTGGGACCGCACCCGGACCACCCAGGACCGCGAGCGCGTGGCCGGGGAGATCCCCGCCGACCTGCTCGCCCTCTACGACAAGATGCGCGCCCAGTACGGCGGTGTGGGCGCGGCGCCGCTGCGCTACGGCCGCTGCGGGGGCTGCAAGCTCGCGCTGAGCACCGTCGAGCTCAACGAGATCCGCGCCCAGGCCGCCGACGAGGTCGTGCGCTGCGAGGACTGCCGCCGCATCCTGGTCCGCACCGAGGAGTCGGGTCTGGGCGGCCGGACCGAGCAGTGAGCACCGGCTGGGGGGCACCGCCCGACACCGCGCCGACCCGGCTGGTCCTGCTGCGGCACGGGCAGACGCCGCTGTCGGTGGAGCGCCGTTTCGCGGGCCGGGGCGACATCCCGCTGACCGAGGACGGGCACGCGCAGGCCAGGGCGGCCGCGCGCCGCCTGGCCCCGCGGCCGTTCGACGCGGTGGTGTCCTCCCCGCTGCGCCGCACCAGGGACACCGCGGCCCACGCCGCCGAGGCGCTCGGGCTGCCGGTGGAGATCGACGAGGGGTTCGTCGAGACCGACTTCGGCGACTGGGAGGGGATGACGTTCGCCGAGGCGCGGGCGCAGGCCCCGGTCGCGGTGGACCGGTGGCTGGCCGACCCGGAGACGGCGCCGCCCGGCGGGGAGAGCTTCGCCGCGGCCTCCCGCAGGGTGGCCGCCGCCCGCCGGGCCCTGGTCGAGCGGCACCGGGGGCGCACCGTCCTGGTGGTCACCCACGTGACCCCCATCAAGGCGCTGGTGCAGCAGGCCCTGCTCGCCCCGCTGGAGGCGCTGTACCGGATGCACCTGGACACCGCGTGCCTG
>NZ_QPFC01000727.1:0-6880 GCF_003427465.1 Nocardiopsis sp. TNDT3
CAGCCTCCCAGCCGACCAGGGGTCTCACCGTTCAGGCGCGCAGGAACGTGTCCAGCGCGCGCACCCCGAAGCGCAGCCCCTCCAGCGGCACCCGCTCGTCCACGCCGTGCAGCAGACCCGAGTAGTCCAGGCCCTCGGGCTGGGCCAGGGGCGAGAATCCGTAGCAGTCGATGCCCAGCCGGGAGAACACCTTGGCGTCGGTGCCCCCGGACAGGCACACCGGCACCACGTGGGCCCCGGGGTCGTGCAGCAGCAGGGCCTCGCGCAGCTCCGCGAACGCGGGGGAGTCCACGGGCGCGGACACCGGCGGCGAACCGTGCGCGTACTCCCAGGTCACCCGGTCGCCGGTGAGCTCCTCCATGACCGCGGCGAACTGCTCCTCCGCGCCGGGCAGCACCCGGCCGTCCACAC
The DNA here is from genome assembly GCF_003427465.1 of Nocardiopsis sp. TNDT3. Lineage (NCBI taxonomy): Bacteria > Bacillati > Actinomycetota > Actinomycetes > Streptosporangiales > Nocardiopsidaceae > Nocardiopsis > Nocardiopsis sp. TNDT3. Next base: position 412 of record NZ_QPFC01000727.1, read on the forward strand.
CCGCCGTGGCCTCCCCCGGCACCACGTTCACCTTGTACCCGGCCGAGAACATCGTGGGCGTCGCGCTGTTGCGCGTGGTCGGGCCGATCAGCGGCGCGGCCGTCCCCAGGCTGGCGACCAGGGCGTCCACCGCCTCCGCGGTCGCCGTGTCACCGGGGAAGCGCTCCACCTCCAGGGCCGCGGCGATCGCGTCGATCGCCGCACGCGTGACGGGGGTCAGGTGCAGCGGCCACTCGTAGCCGTCGATCCGGGCCAGGGCCGCGGCCAGGGCGCCGATCGCGTTGTCGCGCGGCGGTCGGGAACCGTGCCCGGCCGTGCCCTGGGCGCGCAGGTTCAGCCAGGCGCTGCCGCGCTCGGCCGCGCCCACCGGGTACAGGCGCACCGGCTCCCCGGAGGCGGTGCGGGCGTGGATGGTCTCCCCGCCGCCCTCGCCGATCGCGGTGGTGCAGCCCTCGAACAGCTCGGCGTGCTCGCGGACCAGGTAGTCGGCGCCGTAGGCGGCGCTGTCCTCCTCGTCGGCGACGAAGGCCAGCACGATGTCGCGCCGGGGCCGCAGCCCGTGGCGCGCCCAGTGGCGCACCACGGCGGTGACCGTGGCGATGGTGTTCTTCATGTCCACCGCGCCGCGCCCCCACAGCGCGGGCACACCGGTGACGGGGCAGTCGGCGACCTCACCGGCGAAGGGGGGCAGCGTCCAGTCGGCCGCGTCGGCGGGCACCACGTCCAGGTGGCCGTGCACCAGCAGCGCCGGGGCCGAGGGGTCGGTGCCGGGGACGCGCACGACCACGTTCGCGCGCCGGGGGGCCGACTCCAGCAGCAGGGGGTCCAGTCCGGCGTCGCCCAGGGCCTCGGCGACGTACTCGGCGGCCTCGCGCTCGTCGCCCTGACCGCCGCCGTGGTTGGTGGAGTCGCGGCGGAGGAGCCCTCGGGCCAGGTGGACGGCGTCCTCCCCGGCCGCCGCGAGGCCGTCGGCCCCCTCCGGGAAGCCGTCGGTTCTCTCTGGGAAGGAAGTGGCGATGTGGCCCACGAGCGCGCCTCGCTCTCGCTGAGGTGTCAGTAACGGGGGAGGACCTTAGTGACCAGTGGTGACGAAGTGGTGCTCCCCGGCACAGTTCTACCAGCCCCGCCCGCCGTGCCCCGGCATTCGCGGGCGGCGGACCCCCGCGGCCCCGGACCCGGCCTCAGCCGTACCGCTCCTCCATGGCGTTGGAGATGAGCGTGGTGACCGCCTTGAAGCAGCGGATCATCTCGTAGGCGTCCGGGGAGACGTACCGGACGCGCCGCACCCCCGTGCGCGTGACGCCCGGGACGATGGCGGCGGCCTGGGCCAGCTGCGCGGAGTCCACCTCCACCTCCACGGCCCGGGGCTCGGGCCCGACGGGGTCCAGGCGCCCGGCCAGGGTCATGGCGGCGCGCGCCCCGGCCCGGATGTCCCGCGCGGTCGCGGCCGGGGGACGGCAGCGGGCGGCGTACCGGCTGACGTGCTCCTTGACCGCGACCGTCCGCGCGAACGGGGCGTAGGTCGCGGCGTCCTCGCAGGCGCGGTCGTCCCCCGTGACCAGGATGACCGGGGTGCCGTACTCGGCGACCACCGCGGCGTTGAGACGGCCTTCGCTGGCGGGTTCTCCGTCCAGCCACACACCGGTCACCGCGTTGGGCAGGTAGGTGTGCGCCAGCACGCCCTCGTCACCGGCGCCGCAGTGGTAGCCGAGGAACACCACGCCGTCGCAGTCGCCGGACTGCACGCCCTCGACCATGGACAGCTCCTTGTGCCGCCCGGTGATCATCGCGGCGTCGGTGTTGAGCTCCTCCAGCAGGAGGTTGCGCATGGTCGCGTGCGCCTCGTTGACCAGCACCTCGGTGGCGCCGCCCTCCAGCAGGCCCTCGACGGCGGCGTTGACGTCGCTGGTGAACATGGCGCGGCAGCGCTGCCACTGCTCGGTGCCGGGCTCGACGTCGGCGGGCCAGGTGACGCCCGTGGCGCCCTCCATGTCGGCGGAGATGAGGATCTTCACCCGCACGACCCTACGCCCCGGTCCCCTTCCGCGGCCACGTCCGGACGCCGCGTTCCGCCCGGGGCGTACGGGAGGGGACCGGGGCGGCGGTCACGGCAGGGTGAGGATCTCCGCGCCGGACTCGGTGATGACCAGGGTGTGCTCGAACTGGGCGGTCCACCTGCGATCGGCCGTCACGGCCGTCCAGCCGTCGTCCCACATGTCGTACTCCACGCCGCCGAGCGTGATCATCGGCTCGATCGTGAAGGTCATCCCCGGCTCCATGACGGTGTCCGCGCGCGGGTCGTCGTAGTGCGGCACCACCAGACCCGAGTGGAACTCCGGTCCCACGCCGTGCCCGGTGAAGTCGCGGACCACGCCGTAGCCGAAGCGCTTGGCGTAGGACTCGATGACCCGGCCGATCACGTTGATCCGGCGGCCCGGCCGGCACGCCTTGATCCCGCGCATCATGGCCTCGTGGGTGCGCTCGACCAGCAGCCGGTGCTCCTCCGAGACGTTCCCGGCCAGGAAGGTGGCGTTGGTGTCGCCGTGCACACCGTCCCGGTAGGCGGTGATGTCGATGTTGACGATGTCGCCGTCGGAGACCACGGTGTCGTCGGGGATGCCGTGGCAGATCACCTCGTTGAGCGAGGAGCACAGCGACTTGGGGTAGCCCTTGTAGCCCAGCGGGCTGGGGTAGGCCCCGTGGTCCAGCAGGAACTCGTGGCCGATCCGGTCCAGCTCGTCGGTGGTCACGCCGGGCCGGACGTTGCGGCCGACCTCCTCCAGCGCCTGGGCCGCCAGCCGTCCCACCACGCGCATCCGCTCGATGGTCTCGGGGGTCTGCACGTCGCCCAGAACCCCCTCCACGGGGTGCTTCCGTCCGACGTACTCCGGGCGGACGATGTGGGAGGGAACCGAACGTTGTGGCGAGATTCGCCCAGGAACCAGCGGAGTAGTCATGGACACTGATTGTAGTTCGTGGGTCGGCCCCGCGGTCCTGGACGATGCCCCTCCCCCACGGGTGTAGGGGACGTCCGGGCCTGGGTAGGTCCCCCGGAAAGCACGTTCCCGTCCGGGCGGCGTCCCGTAGAAAGCGAGTCACGGTGAGCGAGGACACTCAGCTGGACGACAAGTGGTGGTACTGCCTCCGGCACAACCGGGTGGAGCACGGTCCCGGCTGCCCCAACAAGGAGCGCATGGGCCCCTATCCGGACGAGGCCACCGCCGCCAGCGCGCTGGCCATCGCCGCCCGGCGCAACGAGGCCTGGGACGAGGCCGACGAGGAGGAGCGGTGAACACCGCTCACGCGCGCTCCGGATCCACCGCGCGGCGCCGTGCCGGGGGCGCCTTCCACCGGCGTCTCTGACAGGATCGGCGCATGACTGAACAGAGCACGTCCGCGGGCGCGGACATCGCCGGGCTGTCCGTCGCCGTCCTGGGCGGAACCGGGGACCAGGGCCGGGGCTTGGCCCGCCGCCTCGCCCTGGCGGGGCACACCGTCCACCTCGGCTCGCGCAGCGCCGAACGCGCCGACAAGGCCGCCCGGGAACTGGTGGAGGCCGAGTCCACCCCGATCGACGTGCGCGGCCTGGACAACGCCTCGGCCGCCGCTGAAGGCGACGTCGTCATCGTCGCCGTGCCCTGGGACGGCCACCGGGAGCTGCTGGAGCAGCTGGCCGCTCCGCTGGCGGGCAAGATCGTCGTGGACTGCGTCAACCCCCTCGGCTTCGACAAGAAGGGCCCCTTCGCCCTCGACGTCGCCGAGGGCAGCGCCGCCCAGCAGGCCGCCGAGGTGCTGCCCGACAGCCGTGTCACGGCCGCCTTCCACCACGTGTCCGCCGTGGTGCTGCTGGACCCCGAGGTCGAGGAGGTGGACCTCGACGTCCTGGTGCTGGGGGAGGACCGCGAGGCCACCGACGTGGTGCGCGCCCTGGCCGAGCGGATCCCGGGGGTGCGCGGCGTCTTCGGCGGCCGCCTGCGCAACGCCCACCAGGTCGAGGCCCTGACCGCCAACCTCATCGCGGTGAACCGCCGCTACAAGACCCACGCGGGCATCCGCATCACCGGTCTGTAGTCCCCGGACCCGCGGCCCCCGAGCGCCCCGGCCCCGCGGGAGCGCGTCGGACCGACCGCCTCCGGACCGCCCGGTGCTCCCGCCCGCGCACGCGTACGGCGCCGGTCCCCGCCGCGGGGGCCGGCGCCGCTGCGCCGGGCGCGCCCAGCCGCCAGGGGCCGGGGTCAGGACACCCACTCCTTGACCTTGCCGACCAGGGCGGCCGGGTTCTCGCCCACGGGGGTCACGTTGAGCTGGGTCACCCCGGCGGCCCGGAAGGCCTCCACGCGCTCGCGCACGTAGGACTCCGGGCCGACCATGTTGGTCAGCTCCACGAACTCCTCGGGCACGGCGGCCGCGGCCTCGTCCCTCTTCCCCGCCAGGTACAGGTCCTGGACCTTCTCGGCGGCCTCCTCGTAGCCGTAGCGGCGGGCGACCGTGTTGTAGAAGTTCTTCCCCTTGGCGCCCATGCCGCCGACGTACAGGGCGATCATCGGCCGTACGAGGTCCAGCAGCCTCTTGGTGTCCTCACCCTCGCCGATGGCGAGCAGACCGCCCGCGGAGACCTCCAACCCGCCCAGAGACGGGTCGCGCCTGGCCCTGCCCTCGGCCAGCGCCTCGCCCCACACCCTGTCGGCCTTCTCGGGGATGAACAGGTGCGGGAGCCAGCCGTCGGCGATCTCCGCGGTCAGCGCCACGTTCTTCACACCCAGGGAGGCCACGTAGACGGGGATCCGGGGGCGCACGGGGTGGTTGATGATCTTGAGCGGCCTGCCGAGACCGGTCCCCCTCTCCGGGGGCAGCGGCAGCTGGAAGACGGCGCCGTCGTGGGTGAGGCGGTCCTCGCGCGCCCAGACCTTGCGGCAGATCTCGATGGTCTCGCGGGTGCGGGCGAGCGGCTTGACGTAGGGGACGCCGTGGAAGCCCTCGACGACCTGCGGGCCGCTGGCGCCCAGGCCGAGGACGGCCCGCCCGCCGGACAGGTCGTCCAGCCCGGCGGCGGTCATCGCGATGAGCGTCGGGGTGCGGGTGTACAGCGGCAGGATCGCCGAGCCGATGGCCACGGTCTCGGTGCGGGCGGCGATGTAGCCCATCAGGGTGGGGCTGTCGAACCCGTAGGCCTCGGCGACCCACACGGTGTCGAGACCGGCCTTCTCCAGTTCGACCACCTGGTCGACGGAGGCCTTGGGGTCGCCCGCGTACTGGAGCGGCATCGAGACGCGCATCTGTCCTCCCGGGAGGGCCGGACCCCCGGCCCGTCGGCGCTGGGTACGGTGCGACTCTACTCCCGGGTACGGTTCACTCCCGAGTACGGTTCGGTCTGTTGCCCGGCTCACGTACCACGGGACCCCCGGCGCCACACCGCCGGTCGGGCGGACCCGACCGGCGGTGCTCACCGGCGTCCGGAGAGGGGAGGGCTCACCCCGCCCCTCAACCGGCGTAGGAGTGGCGCTCCTCGGGGAACGCCCCGTTGACGACCTCGTCGGCGTAGGCCGAGGCCGCCTCGCGCAGCGTCTCGTGCAGGTTGGCGTAGGTCTTGACGAACTTGGCCACCTTCGGGCTCAGCCCGGCCATGTCCTGCCACACCAGCACCTGGGCGTCCGTGGACGGACCGGCGCCGATGCCCACGGTCGGGATGGACAGCTGCTCGGTCACCTGCGCGGCCAGCTCGGCGGGCACGCACTCCAGCACGACCGCGAACGCGCCCGCGCGCTCCATCTCCTTGGCGTCCTTGAGCAGTCCGGCAGCGGCCTCGCCGCGGCCCTGCACCCGGTAGCCGCCCAGGGTGTTCACCGACTGGGGGGTCAGGCCCAGGTGCGCCATCACCGGCACGCCCGCCGAGACCAGCAGCTCCACCTGGGGGACCACCGCGTGGCCGCCCTCCAGCTTCACCGCCTGCGCCCCGCCCTCCTTCATGAACCGCGAGGCCGCCTCCAGCGCCTGCTGGGGGGAGGCCTGGTAGGAGCCGAAGGGCAGGTCGGCCACGACGAGCGCCCGCCGGGTGGAGCGGGACACCGCCGCGGTCAGCGGGAGGAGTTCGTCCACCGTCACCGGGACGGTGGTGTCGTAGCCGTAGACGACGTTGGCCGCCGAGTCGCCGACCAGCAGGACCGGGATCCCGGCCTCGTCGAAGACCCGGGCGGTGAGCGCGTCGTAGGCGGTCAGCATCGGCCAGCGCTCGCCGCGCCCCTTGGCGGCGGCCAGGTCGCGGATGGTGACGCGTCGGCTGGTGACCCCGCCGTACAGGGTGTTTCCTGTCGGGGCCCCGGTCGGGGCGAGGGGCTTTCCTGTGGTGCTCATGTGCTATCCCTCCGTTGTCTCGAAGCACCTCGCGGGTGTCTCCGGACGTGTGGACGAATGGTGTCGTCGCGCTCGCGCGCTGGGCGGCCGAGGGGGCCGCGGGCGGTCCGCGGGGGAC
>NZ_QPFC01000728.1:0-3430 GCF_003427465.1 Nocardiopsis sp. TNDT3
CCCTGGACCCGCCCCGCCGCCCCCGGCGTCACTCCTCGGCGAAGCCGTTGTCCCTCATCCACTGCGGGTCGGGGGCCACCATCTGGAGGATCTCGATGTAGAGGCCCTCCGGACCCGAGACCTGGAAGCGGCGCTGCCCCCAGGGCTCGCTGACCAGCGGCATGATCACCTCCACCCCCGCCTCCCGAAGCCGCTTCTCCTCGGCGTCCACGTCCGGAACCAGGAAGGCGACCAGCGACTCCGCCCTCCCCGAGCGCAGGACCTCGTGCGTGGACGGATGGTCGCGCAGCACGAAGTCGATCGACAGCTTGGGGTGGTCCTCGTGCTGGGTGTTCAGGTACCAGCCGAGGTCGATGTTGACGTTGAAGCCGAAGTGCTCGGAGAACCACGCGGCGCTGGCGCGCGGGTCGTCGCAGAGCACGGCCAGTCCGACGAGATCGATATTCACGGTGCCTCCAGGGGATCGCTTCCAACCACTTCAATCAAAGTACTACACGCATCGTGGTCATGGCAACCGACTTTTCCCGCCTGGGTGCCACGCGGGTGCTATACGATAATGATTATCGTTTTCTTTGAAAGGAGGGTGTCCCCCGATGGAGCCGACAACCCCCATGCGCGTGGCCGTGGTCTGCGGCCTGCACCGCCACGCGCGCGGACGAAGCGTGGACGACCTGCTGGCGGAGGTCCCGGGGTCCGTGGCCGTGCACCACGACCTCGACGGGATCGCCGAGGGGATCGTCCACCGCGTCACCCGTGACCGCTGGGGTCCCGTGGACCACAGCCGTGTTGACCTGGACCACCTGTGCGCGTCCTGCACGCTGCGCGAGGACCTCGTGCCCACGCTGCTGCGGCTGGCCGAGCGGGGTGAGCACACCCTGTGCGTGGTGGAGACCTGGGACGGGGTCGAACCCCGGCAGGTGGCCGAGGTCGTCGCGGCCCGGGAGGAGCTGAGGCTGGCCGCGGTCATCGCGGCGGTGGACGCCGACCGCCTGCTGCCGGACCTGTCCGGGCACGACGACCTGAGCGACCGGGACCTGGACATCGCGGTGGAGGACGAGCGCACGGTCGCCGAGGTGCTCGCCCACCAGGTCGAGTACCCGACGGCGGTCGCCGTGCACGGAACCCGCCACCTCGACGAGGCCCGCGCCCTGGTGGAGCACCTCAACCCGGCCGCCGTGGTCGTCCCCGGGGGAGGCGGGCTCGCGGACCTGACGCACGGCCGGTTCGACCCCGAGGCGGCAGCGCACCGGCTCAACCCGGCCTGGGCGCACTACGCCGACCGCGCGGACGGGCGGGTGAGCACGGTGACCTGGAGCCGCAGGCGCCCCCTGCACCCCGTGCGGCTGCACGAGGCGCTGGAGCGGATCGTGTCCGCGGGCCTGCGCGGCCGGGGCCGGATCTGGCTGGCCAGCCGCCCGGACACGCTGCTGGTGTGGGACGCCTACAACGACGCCCTGCTGCTGGAGAGCGGCGGCCCCTGGCTGGACGCGCTGCCCGAGGCCGCGGTGGAGATGGTCTCCGAGACCCGCCGGGTCTCGGCGCTCCTGGACTGGGACCCGGTGCTGGGCGACCGCGGCCAGCACCTGGCGTTCACGGGTGTGGACCTGGACGCCCGACGCCTGGTGGCCCTGCTGGACTCGTGCCTGATGACCGAGGACGAGGCGGGACAGCCGCTGCGGTCCGACCCCTTCGCCGACGCCCTGTAGAGGGACGGCGCCACGACGGGAGGGCCCCGGACACCGGGGAGCCCGAACGGTCCGCGGGTCCGCGGGCCGCGAACGAGAGGAGGGACCGCCGTGTCCCGTGTCTGTCAGGTGACCGGGAAGGCTCCGGCCTTCGGAAACTCGGTCTCGCACTCCCACCGGCGCACCAGGCGCCGGTTCGACCCCAACATCCAGACGAAGAGGTACTGGCTGCCCAGTGAGGGGCGTTACGTGAAGCTACGCGTGAGCACCAAGGGCATGAAGGTGATCGACGCCCGCGGCATCGAGCGGGTGGTCGCCCAGATCCGCGCCCGCGGCGGGAGGGTCTGATGGCCAAGAAGAGCAAGATCGCCCGCGACCAGCGGCGCAGGCGCGTGGTGGCCCGCTACGCCGAGCGCAGGGCCGAACTCAAGCGGATCATCCGCAGCCCGCACACCGGTGAGCGGGAGCGCGCCGTGGCGGTGGCCGAGCTGAACCGGCAGCCCCGCGACGCCAGCGCCACCCGGCTGCGCAACCGCGACGCCGTGGACGGGCGGCCACGAGGGCACCTGCGCAAGTTCGGACTCTCGCGGATCCGCTTCCGGGAGATGGCCCACCGGGGCGAGCTGCCCGGGGTGACCAAGTCCAGCTGGTGACGGAAGCGGGATCCGGTCGCGCGCTCGGCGGTGTGACCCCCGACGCCCTGCGGCTCGACCGGATCCGACGCCACGGGCCCCGCGCGGTGCGCGCGGGGCCCGTGTGCGGTTCGGGTGCGGTCCGGGGGCGTCAACGGACGGCGGCGGTCCCGGTCGGCGACGTCGCTGGCCGGGACGGTTCCGGTCAGGGGCGTGCGCCGTCGGTGGAGGAGCGGTGGCCGTCGTGGCCGGAGACGCCGTGTCCCCGTTCCGGTCCCGCCTGGCCGCCGCGCATGCCGTGGTCGTGTCCGCCCGGCTGGTTGGCCTCGTGGAAGGCCTGCTGCGCCTGGTTCTGGCGCTCCCAGAGCACGAAGCGCTCGCTCTCGCCGAGCGCCATGGTGGTCAGCCACACGGCGACGGCGACGTCGTCGGCCAGGCCGAGCAACGGAACGAACAGTTCGGGGACGAAGTCGACGGGAGAGAGGATGTAGGCCGCCAGCACGAGCATCCCGAGCAGTTTGCCGCTGCTCAGCTCGGGGTAGCGTCCACGCACCTTGGCGCCGATCATCCGCGGGACGGCTCCGGCCCGCTGCCAGACGGACATGTCGCTGTCGGTGTTGCGGACGACCTGCCAGGCGGCGGCTCCCGCCGCGGCGCGGTTTGCCTTGCGCATCGTTCGGTCTCCTCGGTGAGGACGTGGCTTCTCAAGATATGACGCGAAGCCTTCCTGTTTCGTTCCCGCGTGGCGCGGGTCCAATCCCGTACGTGACCGGCGCGACACCCCGACCGCCCTCCCCGCCCCCGGACGGAGCGTCCGTACGCCGAGAGGGTTGTCCACAGGCCGCGAAGGGGACTGGTGGGGCAGGGAGGGGAAGGGCATCCTTGGAGAAGAAAGGATGAGAGGCACCAAACGCCACCGGGAGGCATCCCAACCCCCACAGACCAACACAGAACCCATACGACCCGAAAACGGTCGCATACCGATCTGTCCACGCGTTGGCCACATGCGGCCAGCACGAAACGCGTCTGCCCAGGAAGGAGGCGGTGCACACGGACACGATCCGATCCCCTTCGGCCAGCGTGGAGTCCGCGCCACCCGTGTCACCCCCGCCG
>NZ_QPFC01000729.1:0-6785 GCF_003427465.1 Nocardiopsis sp. TNDT3
GCCCAGCCCCCGTCCGACCCCGACGGGCTCCCCGCGCAGGTGCGCGCGGGGAGCCCGTCCCCTGTTTGGGGCCTACACTGGGGTCCGTGGCAGAACTGGACCCAGCAGAGAAGATCAAGGACCTCGCGGCGACCCTGGCGAGCGTCAGCGCCGTGTTGGACCTGGAGGCCATGCACACGCAGATCGCCGAACTGCGCGAGCAGTCCGCGGACCCCGAGCTGTGGGCCGACCAGGACAACGCGCAGAAGGTGACGCGCCAGCTCTCCAGCCTGGAGTCCATGGTCAACAAGATCAACGGCATCGGCCAGCGGCTCGACGACCTCGGCGTGCTCTACGAGCTGGCCGAGGCCGAGGACGACGCCGACACCAGGGTCGAGGCCGACCGCGAGCTCGACCAGCTGCGCAAGGAGATCGGCGAGCTGGAGGTGCGCACCCTCCTCAACGGGCCGCACGACGAGCGCGAGGCCATCGTCACGATCAACTCCCAGGCGGGCGGCGTGGACGCCGCGGACTGGGCGCAGATGCTCCAGCGCATGTACCTGCGCTGGGCCGAGCGGCACGGCTACCCCACGGACGTCTACGAGACCTCCTACGCCGAGGAGGCGGGCATCAAGTCCACCTCCTTCGCCGTCAAGACCCCGTTCGCCTACGGCACCCTGCGCGGCGAGCACGGCACGCACCGCCTGGTGCGCATCTCGCCGTTCGACAACCAGAACCGGCGTCAGACCTCGTTCGCGGGCGTGGACGTCGTCCCGGTGGTGGAGCAGAGCGACCACATCGAGATCGACGACGGCGACCTGCGGGTGGACGTGTACCGCTCCAGCGGCCCCGGCGGCCAGGGCGTCAACACCACCGACTCGGCGGTGCGCATCACCCACCTGCCGACCGGCATCGTGGTGTCCTGCCAGAACGAGCGGTCGCAGCTGCAGAACAAGGCCACGGCCATGTCGATGCTCCAGGCCAAGCTGCTGGCGCGCAAGCGCGAGGAGGAGCAGGCGGCGCTGGACGAGATCCGCGGCGACTCGGTGAGCAGCTGGGGCACCCAGATGCGCAACTACGTCCTGCACCCCTACCAGAGCGTCAAGGACGTGCGCACCGGCGCCGAGACCGGCAACACCTCGGGTGTGCTGGACGGTGACATCGACGAGTTCATCGACGCCGAGATCCGCTGGATGCGCAGCCGGGAGCGCTCCGAGGACGCCTAGCGGCACCCTCCCGGCGGCCCCGCCCCGGGGGAACTCCCTCCGCCCTTGCGCGCCGCGCCGCGGCGCGGTCACCGCGCCGCCCCTCCCGGGGACGCGGCGGCGAGCCGGACGCGGGTCCCGGCGCCCCCGGGCGCCGGGGCCTTCCGCGGCCGGGCCGGTCCCGGCGGGGGCCGCGGACACGCCCGGTCGCGACGGTGGCACCCCGCGTGAGCGGGCGGGACGCATGTGGCCATTGTGTCCCAATGGTGATGATCACGTCTCCGCAGTTTTACCGAAACTGCTATATGTGAACGTTATCATCGGTTGACGCCTCCGATATGCTCGAGGCTGTTGTCCGATGGTGCACTGATCTTCGGGTGTGAGGCGACCGGGACAATCCGGGCCGCTCCCCCCTCTACACTGTCGGTTGGCCATGTGGCCGGTACGATCCCGCGCGGAGTGCCCTCCACTGCGGGTGCCCATACCTTCGAGAACCTTGTGATGCGCCTGTGATCCACTTCGATAACGTCACCAAGGTCTACCCGACCCAGAAGCGCCCCGCGCTCGACGGCGTTTCCATTGACGTAGACAAGGGCGAGTTCGTCTTCCTGGTCGGTCCGTCCGGCTCCGGCAAGTCGACCTTCCTCCGCTTGGTCCTCAAGGAGGAGAAGCCCGACAAGGGACGTGTGCACGTCGCCGGCAAGGACCTGGCGCGCCTGTCCAACTGGAAGGTCCCCCACCTGCGCCGCCGTATCGGCTGCGTCTTCCAGGACTTCCGCCTGCTGCCGAACAAGAACGTCTTCGAGAACGTCGCCTTCGCGCTGGAGGTCATCGGCAAGCCCCGCCGCTTCATCCGCAAGGTCGTCCCGGAGGTCGTCGAACTCGTCGGCCTGGAGGGCAAGGCCGGGCGGATGCCCAACGAACTCTCCGGCGGTGAGCAGCAGCGCGTGGCCATCGCCCGCGCGTTCGTCAACCGTCCCCAGATCCTGCTGGCCGACGAGCCCACGGGCAACATCGACCCCGCGACCTCCATCGGCATCATGAAGGTGCTGGACCGAATCAACCGCACGGGCACCACCGTCGTCATGGCGACCCACGACGCCGCCATCGTCGACTCGATGCGCAAGCGCGTGATCGAGCTTGAAGAGGGCTTGGTAGTGCGCGACCAGACGCGCGGCGTCTACGGCCAGGCGTACTGACCTCCCGCTGCGAGGACCGGCGCGGCGAAGCCCCGAAGGATGGACCTTTAACAGATCATGCGAGCACAATTCGTTCTCTCCGAGACGTGGATCGGCCTTCGCCGAAACCTGACGATGACCATCGCGGTCATCACGACGGTGGCCATCTCACTGACTCTTTTCGGCGCCGGTCTACTGGTCAACCAGCAGGTCTCCGAGATGCGCAGTTACTGGGACGAGCGGATCACGCTCACCATCTACATGTGCACCGAGATCTCGCCCACCACGGCCTGCCAGGAGAACGGCCCGGCCACCGACGAGGACCGCCAGGCCCTGGAGCAGACCCTCGAAGGCCTGGCCCAGGTGCAGGACTACACCTACCTCACCGCGGCCGAGGCCTGGCAGGACTTCCAGGACCGGCTCGGCTCCTCCAACGAGGCGCTGGCCAACGCCGCGCAGGAGGGTGACATCCCGGACAACTACCGGGTGCAGCTCACCGACCCCTCCCAGTACCAGACCGTGCGCTCGGCGGTGGAGGGAGCCCCGGGCGTCGACAGCATCTCCGACGACCAGCTCGTGCTGGAGCAGTTCTTCGGGCTGCTGGACGGTCTGCGCGCGGCCGCCCTCGTGCTCGCGGGTGTCCAGCTGGCCGCCGCCGCGCTGCTGATCGGCAACACCATCCGGCTGTCGGCCTACAGCCGCCGCCGGGAGACCGGCATCATGCGTCTGGTCGGCGCGTCGAACTTCTACATCCAGCTGCCGTTCCTGCTGGAGGGCGCGGTCGCCGGCCTCATCGGCGGTCTGATCGCCTCCGGCTTCATCGTGGCAACCCGCTACACCCTGCTCACGCAGATCGAGGACTGGTTCCAGTTCGACGTGGCCCTGGGCGCGGGTTCGCTGATGTACGTCATCGGCGTCTCGATGATCCTCGGCATCCTGCTGTGCACCATCACCTCGTTCCTCACCCTGCGCCGCTACCTCAAGATCTGACACGGCCGCCTGGGGCGGGGAGGATTCGACACCGGGGGGCCTCGTGCCCCCCGGACGTATGAAGGGACACACCTGTGGCACGGGAGACCGGGCGCAAGCTCATCGCGCAGAACCGCCGGGCCCGGCACGACTACCACATCGACGAGACCTACGAGGCGGGCCTCGTCCTCACCGGTACCGAGGTCAAGTCGCTGCGGCAGGGCCGCGCCTCCCTCGTGGACGGCTTCGCGCACATCAACGACGGCGAGGTGTGGCTGGAGAACGTCCACATCCCCGAGTACTCCCAGGGAACCTGGACCAACCACGCCGCCCGACGATCGCGTAAGCTACTCCTGCACCGCGAGCAGATCTCCCGGCTGATCGGCAAGACCCGGGAACCCGGCTTCACGCTCGTCCCGCTGTCCCTGTACTTCAGTGACGGGCGCGCCAAGGTGGAGATCGCTCTGGCCCGCGGTAAGCGTGAGTACGACAAGCGCCACGACATCGCCGAGCGCGAGGCGAAGCGCGACATGGAACGCGCCCTGCGCCGCCGTCGATGAGGCAGCCGAAAGGAACACACACGGTGTCCCCCCGTCCCCTCGGCCGGTTCACGGCCGCCGGCAGCGGCCTGCTCCTCGCCGCTGCCCTGGTCGCGTGCACACCGCACCCCAGTCCCGAGGTGGCGGTCAGGTCCTTCCTGCTCGCCTGGCAGGACGGTGACCACGAGACCGCCGCCGCCTACACCGACGGAGACCCCGCACAGGTGTCCGCGGCCCTCACGGACATGCGCGAGCAGCTCGACCTGGCCTCCCTGCGGTTCCAGCTCGGACCCATCTCCCGCGAGGGCGATTCGGCGCAGGCCGAGTTCGGTGTCAACGCCGACCTCGGCATCGGCGACCCGACCTGGAACTACACCGGGCGCATGCCCCTGGAGTGGGGCCCCGACGGCTGGCTCATCTCCTGGTCCACGAGCGTGCTGCACCCCGACCTGAGCGAGGAGGAGCGCCTCGCGGTCAGCTACGAGAGCCAGGAGCGCGGCCAGATCCTCGACCGCGAGGGCGAGCCGCTGGTCACCGCGGACAGTGTGACGGCCTTCGGCGTCTACCCCGCGGACATGGAGGACAAGGAGGCCGGGGTCACCCAGCTCGCCGAACTCCTCGACGAGGACCCCGACCCGCTCCTGAACCGGGTGCGCTCCGCACCGCCCGAGCAGTTCCAGCCGCTGGTGCTCATGCGCGGCTCCAGCGTGGACGAGACGCTGCTGAGCGAGGCCTCGAGGATCTCCGGGGTGGACACCCAGGAGGTCCAGGTCAACCTGACGCCCTCGGTGTCGCCGTTCCTGCTGGGCGAGGTCGCCGGGACCGCCGAGCACCGGGTCTCCTCCCGCGTGCCCGGCTCCTACCAGGCGGGCGACACCGTCGGCCTGAACGGGCTCCAGAACATCTTCCAGCACGAGCTGGCCGGTTCGGGCACCACCCAGGTGGTCTCCCTGGACCAGGACGGACAGGTCACCGACGTCCTGCAGGCGTGGGAGGGCTCGCTCAGCGGGGCCATCGACACCACCCTGGACCTGGACGTGCAGCGGGCCGCCGAGAACGCGCTGACGACGGTGCCGGGCAACGGCTACCTGGTGGCGGTCGACACCGGCAGCGGCGAGGTCCTGGCCGCTGCGAGCGCCTCGGGCAGCACCGCGGACGACAACGCCTTCACCGGCTCCTACCTGCCGGGCAGCACCTTCGGCATGGTCACCGCCCTGGCCGCCCTGGAGTCGGGTGCGGCCACCCCCGAGAGCGAGGTGCCCTGCGGCTACTCCGCGGAGATCGGCGGACGCACCTTCGTCAACCCGGGTGGCGGGGCCCTGCTCGACCAGGCCACCCTGGCCCGCAACATCACCTTCAGCTGCAACGTCGGCTTCGCGGGCCTGGGCGCCGAGGTGGGGCCGGAGGCGATCGCCGAGACCGCCGGACGGGTGGGCATCGGCGCCGAGTGGCAGCTGCCCGTCCCGGCCTCCTCGGGTTCGGTGGCCGTGGAGGAGGGCGAGGAGAACGTGGCCGCGGCCATGATCGGCGAGCACGGCGTGCGGGTCAGCCCGCTGTCCATGGCCCTGGTCGCCGCCGCGGTCGCGGACGGCACGTGGAACGCGCCGGCCCTGGTGCCGGAGGAGGGCCCGGACCCGATCGGGGCCGCCACCCTGGACGACGCCCACCTGGAGGTGGTCCGCACCGGGCTGCGCGACGCGGTGACCAACCGCATGCCCGAGCTGCTCGCCACCGGGGGAGAGGTCTACGGGCAGGCGGCCCGCGTGGAGCAGGGCGACACCTCGCTGCACTGGTTCGTCGGCTACAAGGACGACGTGGCCTTCGCCGTCCTGGCCGAGGCCGACCCGGCGACGACCCTGGTGTCGCAGCACGCGGTGAACGCCGCGGGCTCCTTCCTCGACGGGATGGCCAACGGGGTGCCCGAGGGGGCCCCCGCCGGGCCGACCACCGGCGAGCAGGTGCCCGGCGGTCCCACGACCACCGAGGGCGTGGGCCTGCCCTCGGAGCAGACGGATCCGACGCAGACCGGACCGACGGGGCCGACCAACCAGGCCGACCTGACGGGCACGGAGGAGACCGGCTGGTAGGGCCGGCCGGTCGGCGGCTCCGGTCACCGTTCCTTCTGAACAGGGCAGAACCCGGCAAAGAGCGGACCCTCGGGCAACCTCCCGGGGGTCCGCCCGCGTCTTCCCCTATGACTGGGCCGCGACAGGGGGTAGCGGACCAGTGAGGGGCAGGACCTCATCTCGGGGGAGATCCTGTCGTTTCCCAAGGTCGGCCCGACCCTGCCGACCGCCCCCGCGGGCCGCGTCGACCACCTCTTGCGTCCGCGCCCGCGGGGGTTTCTCCCCGTCCGGGCCCGGCGGCCGCGGATTCCCCTCCGCTACCGGGAATCAGCTTGGCCCCTGTACTGTTCAACAGGTAGAGTGACGGACGCGCGAGCGTTCGCCGCTCGCATGTCGGCCGCCCCGCCTGGCGGGGAGGCCGTGACAATTCCACAGGGGGTGATCGGTTTCGACTTCGGTAGTCGTTCCAGGGGAAGCGGGTCGAGGGTTGCGTTTGTGACCTCGTTAATCCTGCATTCGCGTAAACACAAGTGCCAATTCTAAGCGCACTGAGTTCGCTCTCGCTGCCTAAGCGATAGCGTCTCTGTCGGCCTGGGCTCGTCATCGGCCCAGATCCCGGCATCAGCTAGATGACTTACCGCTCAGATCAGGCCACGGGGCCTGAGCGGGACATCTTCGTGGCTGGGCCTGTCAGCGATGTGTCCGTGCAAGCGCTGAGGCCGAGTAGAACGACAGCGCGGACTGCACCCGGAGAAGCCCTGGCTCGGTGCTGAAGGACGCGGGTTCGATTCCCGCCACCTCCACGTGTTGCGCGGGCTGCTGCTCGCCGGTCTTCGACCGGCTCGCCGC
>NZ_QPFC01000073.1:0-5136 GCF_003427465.1 Nocardiopsis sp. TNDT3
GGGGAGCGGTAGGGGCGGCGCGCCACCGGTCGGCGGCCCAGGTCGGCCAGGCGGACGCGTTCGACGTGGGCGAACCCGCGTGCGGCGTACAGGGTGCCCGTCATCAGGAACAGGCCCGCCATGACGACGGCGGTGCCCGCCCCGGCGGCCAGGCCCGTCAGGACGACCACGAAGGCGATGAGGGCCAACGGCAGGCCCAGGAGGATGTGGCGGGTGTCGGCCAGGAGCCGGGCGACGGCGTTGCGGGTCGTGTCCATGGCCCCGAAGTTACGCCCGGCCGGGCCCGGAGTCAGGGCGGTACGGGTGCGGACCGGGGGTGGTGCTGGCTCCACCCCTCGTCGGCGCCGCCGCGTTCGGGCCCTTCGGTCACAGGCCGCCCAGCAGGGCGGCGGCCTCCAAGGTGACGGGTCCGAGGCTGATGGCCCCGTCGAAGACCCCCGCGAGCCACAGCCCGTGCCGCAGGACCAGGAAGCCGACGATGCCGATGATCCAGCCCAGGGCCTCCCGGGAGCCGGACTCGACCTTGGTGCGCCAGCGCTCCATCCGGGGCCGCAGCCGCTCGCCGAAGGCGCGGTGGGCCAGGTAGAGCAGGATCGGCGGGAGCACCATGACGACGTTGTAGGCCGCCAGCAGCGGCACCCAGGCCGCGGCGGAGAGCCCGGCGGTGGTCATGATGCCGATGGCGCCGAAGTAGGGCAGCGCGGTGCCGCCCTCCAGCAGGCCGGTGGCCAGGCCCAGTGCGACCATCGCGCCGGTGCGCAGCGAGGCGGGCCTGCGCTGTCGGCGAGGTCCGCTCGGCATGAACAGCGCGTAGGCGAGCATGCCCCCGCCCAGCACCACCATCACCCAGCCCAGGACGGGGCTGTCGGCGATGTCGTCCAGGGCCTCGAACGCGAAGCCGAGGCCGAGCATGAGCGCGCAGCCCAGGGCGAAGTAGAAGGCGGCCACGGTGGCCAGGTAGACGAACAGGGGGCGGGCCACCGACCGCGCCCCGCTGAGTAACACGTACAGCGAGACCCCGATGGTGGCGGGGCTCAGGGTGTCCAGCAGCGCCAGTCCGGCGACCGGCAACAGCACTTCCAGTGACGGCATGGTGGTCTCCTCCCGCTCGCGTTTTCATACGGCTGTGCCAAATAAAATAACACACATGTGCTAGAAAGGGGAGGTGCCCAAGATCGTCGACCACGAACAGCGCCGCCGGGAGCTGGCCGAGGCCCTGTGGCGGGTCATCGCCGAGTCCGGCCCGGCCGCCGTGTCCATCCGCTCCGTCGCCGCCGAGGCGGGCTGGTCCCCCGGAGCCCTGCGCCACTACTTCCAGACGCGCGAGGACCTGCTCGTCTTCGCCATGAACCTGTCCGAGGAACGCGTCACCGCGCGCGTGACGGCCCTGAACGGCACCCAGGACCCGAACGCCCCGCTCCTGGACCGCATGGCCGAGTACGCCGAACAGCTCCTGCCCCTGGACGCGACCCGCCGCGCGGAGTACCGCGCTTGGGAGGCCGCCGGGCTGCTGGGGGAGTACGACCGCGACCGGGAACAGCGCTGGAACAGCCAGCGCAGGCTCTACCGGCTCCTGGTCGCCGCCCTCACCGGGCAGCCGGTGGAGGATCCCTTCCAGCCCCACCCCGACCCGTGGGTCGAGGAGTGGTCCGGGTACCTGCACACCCAGGTGGACGGGCTCGCCCTCCAGCTGATGGTCACCCCGGGCATGAAGGGCCCCGAGGGGGCGCGGCGGGAGCTGCGCGCCTTCCTGGCCCGCACCGAGGAGGCCTGGCTGCACCGCCAGGCCTCCTGAGCGGCCGGCGTGCGGGGGACACGAAGCGGCCCACCGCGCCCCGGTCGGCCGCACCCCGGGCTCCGGGGACCTCACGCCGCCCGGCCCGGGCCGGGCGGTGCGTCCGGCCTCGGCGTCAGACCAGCCAGCGGCCGTCGCGCATCAGCTCGCGTCCGGACATCTCGTTCACCTCGCGCCAGGCCTGGACGCGGCGCGGCGTGACGCGGAACCAGAGGTAGGGCGCGGCCAGCGCGCGCGGGTCGAAGCCCGTCCTCTCAGCGAACCGGTCGCCCCGCTCCCGCGTCAGCGCGTCCATCCCGAGGACCTCGACCCGGCCCTCGACCATGGTCACGTCGCGGGTGCCGCCCAGCCCCAGCCGGACGGTGCGGGTGGCGGCCAGGTTCCTGCCGGTGGGGCTGTCCGCCGCGGTGGCCACCAACAGCGACTCGCCGTCCCAGTCGAAGGACAGCGGCACCAGGTGGGGCACGCCGTCCTCCGAGGCGCTGGCCACCCAGACGTCGACGTCGCGGGCGAGCCGCTCCTCGGTGTCGCGGCGGCGCCGGGCGCCGGAGCGGGGCCGGTCGCCCGCCGGACGCGGCGCCGTCGTGGTCTCCTGCGCGTGAGAGCTGGTCACGGTCACTCCCCGTGGTCGTGGTTCGCGGTCGGCCCGGCGGCTTCGGCCGGGTGCGATCGCCGTGGTCCCAGCCTCCCCCGGCCGGGGCGCGGACCGCCTCCGTGCCGGCCACGGAAACCACCACCCATAATGAGTCGGTGTCCAGTCCAGTGGTCTCGGCTCGGGAAGCCGAAGTACTCGCCCTCCTCGGAGAGCACCTCAGCAACGCGGAGATCGCCGCGCGCCTGGTCCTGTCGGTGCGCACCGTCGAGTCGCACGTCTCCTCGCTCCTGCGCAAACTGGCGCTGCCGGACCGGCGGGCGCTCGCCCGGCACGCGACCGCCTCCGCACGCGCCGCGCGCGAGCGGTCGGCGCCCGCCCTGCCCGCGCCGTTGACGTCGTTCGTCGGCCGGGTCCGCGAGCGCCGGGAACTGGCCGGGGCTGTGACGTCGCACCGGCTGGTGACCGTGGTCGGGCCGGGCGGGGTGGGCAAGACGCGCCTGTCCCTGGCCGTGGCGGCGGACGTGGCCGACGACTTCGCCGACGGGGTGTGGTTCGTCGACCTGGTCCCGGTCACCGAACCGGGCCGCGTGGGGGCCGCGGTCGCGGCGGCCGTGGGTGTGGGCGAGCAGCCCGGAAGCGGCGTCGACGACACGGTCCTTGCCGCGCTGGCGGACCGCCGGGCCCTGCTGGTCCTGGACAACTGCGAACACGTGCGCGACGGGGTGACGCCGTTCCTGGAGCGGCTGCTGGCGGCCTGCCCGCGGCTGCGGGTGCTCGTGACGAGCCGGGCCCGGCTGATGGTGCCGTTCGAGCGTGTCCTCCCGGTCCCGCCGCTGTCGCGGGACGGCGGCGAGGAGTCGGACGCGGTGGCCCTGTTCATGGACCGGGCGGCCGTGGGCGGCTGGCCGCAGGGGCCCGCCGCGAGCGAGGAGGTCGTGGCCGTCTGCGAACGGCTCGGCGGCATGGCGCTGGCCATCGAACTGGCGGCGGCGCGGTGCTCGACGCTGGGGCTGGACGGACTCGCCGCCGGGCTCTCCGACCAGCTGCGGGTCCTCACCGGCGGTTCCCGGGCCGACGACAGGCACCGGTCGGTGCGGGCGGTGCTGGATTGGAGCCACGACCTGTTGGAGCCGGGGGACCGGGCCCTGCTGCGCCGGGTGTCGGTGTTCGTCGCGCCGTTCACCCCCGAGGCCGCCGCCGGGGTCGCCGGGTTCGCCCCGCTGGACCCGGCCTCGGTCGTCGACGGGCTCGGCAGACTCGCCGAGCACAGCCTGCTCTCCGTCACACCGTCCGCGTCCGGCACCCGCTACCACGCGCTGGAGACCATCCGCCAGTACGGGGCGGAGCGGCTCGCCGACACCGGCGAGCTGGCGCGCGTCCGCTCCCGGCACCTGGACTGGTGCCTGGCCGGTGCGGCCGACCTCACCGCGACCGCGGGCGCGGACTGGCGCGCCCGGTTCGACGCCGTGGCGGAGGACATGCGGGCCGCCCTCACCTGGGCCTGCGACCAGCCCGAACAGCGCGCGGACGCCCACCGGCTCGCCCGCGCCGTGGCCGAGCTGTCCTTCACCCGCACCCTGCTCGGCGAGGCCCAGCAGCGGTTCGAGCAGGCGGCGCGGCTCGCCGACACCGGCGACGTCGCCGACGCGCTGCGCCAGGCCGCCGCGGTGGCCGGATGCCGCGGCCTCGACGACGACATGTACCGCCTGCACCGTGCCGCCGCGCACGCCGCCCTCCGGGCCGGGGACACCGCGGGCGCGGGCCGCGACCTGGCGGCCGCCGCCACCGTCGCGTACCGGTTCTCCAGCTCGTTCACGCGGCTTCCCGCCGTGGAGGAGGTGAGGGACGCGCTCGCGCGGGCGCGGGAGCTGTCCGGCGACGCCCCGGCCGCCCGGGCCGCCGTCGCGCTGGCCGAGGCGGCGGTGGTCGCGGACGCGTTCGGCGCGGTCCAGGGGGATCCGGACAACACCGCCGGGGAGACGGTCGAGAGCGCCGAACGGGCGGTCGCGCTCGCCCGTGGCGCGGGCGACCCGGTGGCCGAGTCCGCCGCCCTGGACGCGCTCTCGGGCGCCCAGAGCTGGGCCGGGAACGCCTTCGCCGGTGCGGCCGCCTCCCGGCGCAGGGTCGACATCCTGGCCCCGCGACCGCCGACCCCCGCCAGCACGCACGAGCTGATGGACGCCCTGGCCATGGCCGCCGGAACCTCCCTCGGCGTGGGGCGGCTGCCGGAGGCCCGCCGGTGGGGCAGGCAGCTCGCCGACCACCCGCTGCTGGCCGAGGCGGGCCACAGCGCCACGTCCTGGCTCCTGGTCGCGGACGCGTTCAGCGGCGACGTCGACGGGGTGCTCACCGGCAGCACGAGGTTCCTCGACGCGTGGGAGCAGAACGGCCGACCGCGGACGCGCTCCCTGGGGCCCGCCGCCGCGTCGGTCGCGATGGTCCACGGCCTGCGCGGCGACCACGACGCACGGGCGGACTGGCTCGCGATCGTCGACCGGGCCGGGTCCGAGGCCGACCACCGCCTGGGCTACGGCGCGGTCTTCGACACCATGGTCCTGCTCCACCACGGGGACGCGGAGTCCGCCCTGGAACGCGTCGAACCGGAGCCGGACCGGGTGTGGAAGTGGGTGTGCTGGGTCTGGCTCCACTGGTACGTGGCGCTCAGGGCGGAGGCGGCGGTGCTCGCCGGGCACCCCAAGGCCCGGGAGCGGATCGCCTCCGCCAGGGCCGTGGTCACCCGCAACCC
>NZ_QPFC01000730.1:0-1635 GCF_003427465.1 Nocardiopsis sp. TNDT3
CGCCCCACCCCCGGGGACGAGATCGACGAGCGGGTGACGGTGGAACTCGACCACGTGCCCGGCCTCGGCATCACCGGGCCGGGTGCGGCGGGGGCCGCCCGGCGCCTCATCGTCAACGCGCTCGACCGCCTCAACGGCGACGCCGTGCGCGTGCTGCTCACCGAGGCCGAGGCCGCCCGCCTGGTGGGCGACCGGGGCCGCGACCTGCTGCGCGCGCATCCCTGCGAGCCCGTGCGGATGGTCGGCACGATGGAGGAGGCCCTGACCGTCCTCCAGCGCGAGCTGCACCAGATCGTCGAGGAACCGGGGGAGCGGCCGCACACGCCCCTGGCCCTGGTGACCTCGCCCACCTCCGAGCACGAGACCGCGCTGTCGGGTCTGCTGCTGCACGGGCAGCAGCAGGGCATCACGGCCGTGGTCCTGGGCCGCTGGCCGCTCGGGGGCAGCTGCGTCATCGAGGAGGACGGTCTCATCACCGAGACCAGCCCTCCGCTCAACCCGGTCTTCCACTGCTCCTGGCCCGGCGCGACCGCCGAGGAGGTCATGGACGCCGTCCGCGCCTACCGCCACTCCTCGCCCGCCCTGGAGGAGACCGGTGACCGGGTGCCGAGCCCGGAGGCCGCCGCGGAGGCCGCCGCGGAGACTGTCCCGGACGTCGCGCTGGAGGAGGCCGGTTCCTTCGCGGAGCCGTTCCTCGGCGCCCTGGGGGAGCAGACCGCTGTTGAGACGGCGGAGGCGAACGAGCCGGTAGAGACGGCTGAGTCGACCGAGTCGACCGAGTCAGTCGATGCGGTTGATGCCGCTGTGGGCGAGAAGGACCAGAAGAGGGCCGAGGCGGCCGCGAAGCCCAGGAGGACCAAGGGGATCAGGAAGGCCAAGGCGGCCGACGCCTCGGAGGAGGGCTTCTGGGACGCCGACGTCTGGAACACCGACTTCTGGGAGACCGACGCGCCCGCGGCCGGGAAGGCCGACACCGACCGGTCCGAGACCGAGTCGGCCGAGGCCGCGCCGTCCGTGCCCGAGCGGCCAGGTGCACTGTGGTCCGAGGCCGAGCCGGACGACACGGCCCGCTTCGGGGCCGCGTCGGAGGTCTCCGCGCGGCCGGACACCCGGTCGGACGGTTCCGTCATCGGGCGGCCCGCCGTGGAGGAGAGCACGACGCGGCCTTCCTCGTCCGCACCCTCCGTTTCCGAGGAGGCGGTTTCCGGATCGTCCGCGGACGCGGAACCCGCGGGCACCGGAGCGGACCGCTCCGCCCCCGAGCCGTCCGCCGCCGAGGAGGCCGAGCCCCGGCCGTCCGCGTTCGAACAGCTCGCCGCCGAGGAACAGGTGTCCCGGGAGACCGTGACGGGACCGTCCGAGTCCGCGCGGCCCACCGCCTCCGCACCCGCTCCGGAGAAGGCCGCCGCCGAGGAGTCCGCGCCCGAGCAGAGTGCGTCGGAGCGGTCCGCCCGGGAGGAGGGCGCCCCCGTGGCCTCCCCGTCCGAACGGCCCTCCGCCGAACAGTACGCCGCCGAGCTGTCCGCGCCCGCGCCGTCCGCGACCCGGGAACAGCGCGCGCCCGAGGAGACCGCGTCCGAGCCCGCCGAGCCCCGGGAGAACGCGTCCGCCCAGGTCACCGCTCCGGCACGGACG
>NZ_QPFC01000731.1:0-2261 GCF_003427465.1 Nocardiopsis sp. TNDT3
GGCGACGACGGCGCAGCTCCACCCCACCACCCCACGCGGAAAGACGCCCTCTCTGTGAACACCCATGCCCTTTCCGGCCCGCCCGCACCGGTGACGGCGGACGAAGCGGTGGTCCTCGCGGACGAGTTCGACGGGATCGCGGCCTCCGTCGGGTCGGCCGTCCTCGGCAAGGCCGAGGTCGTACGCCTGGCCCTGGTCGCCATGCTCGCCCGGGGCCACATCCTGCTGGAGGACGTCCCCGGCACCGGCAAGACCACGCTCGCCCGCGCCATGGCCGCCAGCGTGGACGGCGTCTGGCGGCGGATCCAGTTCACCCCCGACCTGCTGCCCTCCGACGTCACCGGCGTCACGGTCTTCAACCAGGCCACGCGGGAGTTCGAGTTCCACCCCGGCCCGGTCTTCGCCAACGTCGTCATCGCCGACGAGATCAACCGGGCCTCGCCCAAGACCCAGGCGGCCCTGCTGGAGGTCATGGAGGAGCGCACGGTCACCGTGGACGGCGCGGGCCACCAGGTGCCCTCACCGTTCCTGGTCGTGGCGACCCAGAACCCGGTGGAGATGTCGGGCACCTACCGGCTGCCCGAGGCGCAGATGGACCGGTTCCTGATGCGGCTCTCCCTGGGCTACGCGGACCCCGCCAGCGAACTCGCCATCATCCGCGGCGACCGGCTCGTCTCGCCCGAGGACCTGAGGCCCAGCACCGGCGCCGAGCGGATGGACCTCATGCGGCGGACCGCGGACCGGGTGCACGTCCAGGACTCGGTCTACGAGTACGTCCTGCGCATCGCCCACGCCACCCGCGTCCACCCGGCGCTGGGCGTGGGCCTGTCCACCCGCTCGACGGTGGCCATGGTGCGGGCGATGAGGATGCTCGCGCTCACCTCGGGCCGCCCCTTCGTCGAGCCCGAGGACGTCAAACTCCTGGCCCGGCCGGTGTGGGCGCACCGCCTGGTGCTGTCCCCGGAGGCCTCGGTCGGCGGACGCGGCGGAGCCGACGTGCTGGAGGAGATCCTGAAGGAGACCCCGGCGCCGCCGCCGCGCCACCCGGGAGCCCCGGCGAGCCGCTGATGCCAACGACACGGGGATGGCTGGTCGCCTGCTCGGGCGTGCTCCTGCTCGCGGTCGGCGTCCTGTCCCAGTACCAGGAGATCGCGCTGCTCGGCGGCGTCGCCGTGACCGTGGTCGCCGTGGCGGTGCTGCTGGTGGGGCGCCCCGCCGCGGTGCGCGTCCAGCGCTCGGCCTCCACCACCCGGACCTCCCCCGGCGCCACCGTGCGCGTGCGGGTCGAGGCGATCAACACCGGACGGCGCTCCGTGCAGGTCAGTGAGCGCGTCCTCGGCTCCGACGGCGAGCGCGCGGTGCCGCTGCGCCCCCTGGCCGCGCGCGCCACCGGCGGCTCCGACTACCGGATCGGGGCCCTGCGCCGCGGGGTGGTCGAACTGGGGCCGCTGCGGGCCGGGCGCTCCGACCCGCTGGGACTGGCCTCGCTGCGCCGGGACCACGGCGGCACCGAACGCGTCTGGGTGCACCCCCGCTGGGAGCACCTGCGGGCCGTCCCGATCGGCCGCGTGGCCGACCCCGACGGCGCGGCGGACGGCGCGCCCGCGGGCACCCTGACCTTCCACACCCTGCGCGACTACGTGCCGGGCGACGACCTGCGCCACGTCCACTGGCGCAGCTCCGCGCGGCTGGACAAGCTCGTCGTGCGCGAGTACATCGACACCTCCCAGACCCGGATCTGCGTCATCGTCGACGACCGCCCCACACCCGGCGGCGAGGCCCGCCTGGACGAGGTGGCCGGCGCGGCGGCCTCCATCGTGGCCACCGCCGTCCGCTCGTCCCTGCACTGCGAACTGCGCCTGGCCAGCGGCAGGGGCAGGGAGAGCACGGGCGGCCTGCCCCCGCTGCTCGACCTGCTCTCCGAGGCCCGGAGCACTCCGGGGGCCGACCTGCACCGCGCCCTGCTCCTGGCCCGCACCCGTCCCGCCGGTGACACCGCGGTCCTGGTCAGCGGCGCGCTCACCGCCGAGGACCTGCGGTCGTTCGGGCGGCTCGGCGACCGCTACGCGGGCCTGATCGCCGTCGTCGTCGGATCGGAGGAGCACCCGACCGCGCCCCCGGACGTCACCCTGCTCACCGCCGGTGACGCCGCCGGGTTCGCCGACCGATGGAACGAGGCGCCGTGGTCACGCTGACACCGCCACCCCGCGCCGAGGAGGCTCCGGCCGCTCCCGCGCCGCCGGGACCGCCCCCGGGCGGCC
>NZ_QPFC01000732.1:0-1351 GCF_003427465.1 Nocardiopsis sp. TNDT3
GGTGCGCGGCAGCGTCTCGTTGCGCAGCGCCAGCACCGTCTTGATGACGCCGGAGACCCCGGCGGCGGCGACGGTGTGGCCGATGTTGGACTTGAGTGAGCCCAGGTGGAGCGGGGCCTCGGGTGTGTGCGCCCTGCCGTAGGTGGCGATGAGGGCCTCGGCCTCGATGGGGTCGCCCAGGGCGGTGCCGGTGCCGTGCGCCTCCACCGCGTCGACCTGGTCGGCGGTGACCCCGGCGGCCTCCAGCGCCCGTGTGATGACCCTGCGCTGGGCCGATCCGTTGGGCGCGGTGAGCCCGCTGCTGGCACCGTCCTGGTTGACGGCCACGCCGCGCACCAGGGCCAGGACGGGGCGGCCGTGGCGGCGGGCGTCGGAGAGGCGTTCCACCACGAGCACTCCGCAGCCCTCGCTCCAGCCGGTGCCGTCGGCCGCGGCGTCGAAGGCCTTGCTGCGGCCGTCGGGCGAGAGCGCGCGCTGGCCGCTGAGCCCGGCGAACACGGCCGGGTCGGTGACCACGCTGACCCCGCCGACCAGGGCGCGCTCGCACTCGCCGCGGCGCAGGGACTCCACGGCGGCGTGCAGCGCGGTCAGGGAGGAGGAGCAGGCGGTGTCGAAGCTGACCGCCGGGCCCTCCAGCCCCAGGGTGTAGGAGACGCGGCCCGCGGCGACGCTGGGGGCGGTGCCCGTGATCAGGTGGCCCTCGCTGCCGTCCGTGGCGTCCACCGCGCGCGGCCCGTAGGGGACGGCGACCACCCCGGCGAACACGCCGGTGCGGGTGCCGCGCAGCGTGGTGGGGTCGGTTCCGGCGCGCTCGACGGCCTCCCAGGCGCACTCCAGCAGCAGGCGCTGCTGGGGCTCCATGGCCTGGGCCTCCTTGGGGGAGATCCCGAAGAAGGCGGCGTCGAACCCGGCCGGGTCGTCGAGGAAGGAGGCGGCACGCACGTAGCTGCGGCCGGGCCGGTCGGGGTCGTCGTCGAACAGCCCCGCCAGATCCCACCCCCGGTCGTCGGGGAAGGCCGAGACGGTGTCCCGCTCGGCGATCAGCAGGTCCCACAGCTGTTCGGGGGTCTGGACGCCGCCGGGGTAGCGGCAGGCCATCCCGGTGATCGCCACCGGCTCGGTCGCGGCCTCCACCAGGCGCCGGTTCTGCTCGCGCAGGCGTTCGTTCTCCTTGACGGAGGCGCGCAGCGCCTGGACCACACGCTCGTCGGGGCGGCCGTCGGCTGGCTTGTGCATCGCGTGTCCTTCGCTTCCTCAGTCTCGGCCGTACACCATGCGCATGAGGTCGTCGACGTCCATGGAGTCCACGTCCGTGTTGGCGCCCTCCTCCTCGGCTGCGCCGTCCTCCCCC
>NZ_QPFC01000733.1:0-5116 GCF_003427465.1 Nocardiopsis sp. TNDT3
ACCACCCGCGAACGATGTGTGCCTGTCACGGTTTCCCGTGAGGTTCTCACCGTCATCCCATGACACGGTGTCACTGGTGGACTCGTCGGAGTGACAGCAGGCTGGACACGTGCCTCCGGCGACGGCGGTCACGGCCCTCCCGCGACGGACGGCGGAAGAGCTGTGCCCGCCAGGACGCCGGTGAAATCGAGATCCAGGAGGCTGGGGACATGGGACGAAGGCGGAGCGCGGGCCGGAGCCTGCTCCCGATGGTGGCGGTATGTCTGGCCGGTTCGCTGGTCGCCCCGGTGCCGGCGGCGGCCGACGAACGGGGCGGGGCGCCGACGACGGCACTGGAGTGGGGTGCCTGCCCCGAGGACGTCCCGACCGGGACGTACCCGTTGGAGTGCGCCACCGTGCCGGTGCCCGTGGACTACGACGACCCCGACGGCGACCGGATCGAGATCATGGTGTCGCGGCTGGCCAGCACGGAGCCGGACCAGAGGCGCGGCGTGCTGCTGCTCAACCCGGGCGGCCCGGGCGGGTCCGGGCTGTCGATGCCCGCGGACCTGGCCTCCCTGGGCGTGCCCGCCAGCGTCCTGAACAGCTACGACCTGATCGGCATGGACACCCGCGGGGTCGGGCGCTCCTCCGCTGTGAGCTGCGGCTTCACCACCGACCAGGAGTACTTCGGCAACATCCCGCCCTACGCGGTCGACGAGACGGCGGTCACCGAGCAGGCCGCGGTCGCCGAGGGGGTCGCCGACCAGTGCGCGCGCAGCGACGGGAACGGGCTGATGCGCCACATCTCGACGGCCAACATGGCCCGCGACCTGGACCGGATCCGGGCCGCGCTGGGCGAGGAGGAGGCCAGCTTCTTCGGGCTGTCCTACGGGTCGGCGCTGGGCGCGGCCTACGCCTCGATGTTCCCCGGGAGCACCGACCGGATCGTGCTCGACAGCAACATCGGCGACACCTTCCTCGACTACGACGGCATGCGCAGGTTCGCCCTGGGCTTCGAGGAGACCTTCCCCGACTTCGCCGCGTGGGCGGCGGAGCGCGACGGCAGCTACGGCCTGGGCGGCTCTCCCGAACAGGTGCGGGAGACCTACTTCGAGACCGCCGAGCGGCTCGACGAGGAGGGCCCGGTGGCCGGTGTCGACGGCCACGTCTTCCGGCTGGCCGTCTTCGTGGGGCTGTACAACGAGCGGAGCTACGGGCGGACGGCGCAGCTGTGGCAGTCGGTGCGCCTCGCGGACGAGGAGGCGGTGCGGCGGCACATGGAGGAGAGCGGGCTCGGCGGCGCCGGGGCGGCGACGGGCGAGCTGTGGCCCTCCGACAACGCCTGGTCGGTGTTCCTCGCGACGACCTGCAACGACGTCGAGTGGCCCGAGGACCTGGCCGCGTACCAGCAGGGCGTGGCCGAGGACCGGGAGAGGTACCCGATGTACGGCGCGGCCAGCGCCAACGTCATGCCCTGCGCCTACTGGAACGACGCCCCGTCCGAACCCGCGGTGGAGATCACCGGGGAGGGTCCGGCCAACGTCCTCATCATGCAGAACCTGCGCGACCCGGCCACGCCGCACCTGGGCGGAGTGCTGCTGGACGAGGAGTTCGGTCAGCGTTCCCGGCTGGTGAGCGTCGACGACAGCGGTCACGGCGCCTACGTCTACGGCGACAACCCCTGCGCTTGGGACGTGGCCACGAGCTACCTGGTCGACGGCGAGTTCCCGGAGCGGGACGTCTCCTGCGGGGCGTCCGGGGCCTCCGGCCTGGGACTGGACGAGGAGGTCCAGCGCTCGCGGACCCAAACCCTCGACCGGCTCCAGGACACCGCCTGAGCACACGGTCGGGGACGATCGCCACTCCGGAGCGATGAGGGGCGGGACGGCACCGCCCGTCCCGCCCCTCGGCGTCCCCACGTCCGGTCGCGTCCGGAGACACCCGGCCTACGCCCGCTGTCCGCCGACTCCGTCAACCCACGGCCGGTCACACCCGGAGACGCCCCCGGCGCGCCACGGGCGCGTTCCTTCGCCGGTGCCCGCGAGGACGCCGGGGGCTTCGGGCACCGGCCCCGCGGAGCGCCCCGGTTCACCAACCGGTGAGCAGCAGGTGGTTGACCGCGAGCGCCGTGGCCGCCTGGGCGGCCAGCCAGGCCCTGTGGTGGCGGTCCGGAAGAAGGGCGGCGGCCGGGACGAGCCACAGCACGAACGGCAGCCAGATGCGTTCGGTCTCGCCCTTGCTCATCCCCGACAGGGTGGCGGCCACGACCGCGCCGAGGGCGGCGGCCACCAGCAGGGCCGTCGTGGCCTCCTCCCGGGACGGCGCCCGGCGCGGGCCGCGCACCGCTCCTGGCAGGCGCGCCAGCACCCGGCGCAGGCCCGCCGCCGTCGCGGGTCCGGTCGTCAGGCACGCCACGGCCAGGTTCGCCCAGACCCAGTAGCCGTAGGGCCGCACCGACGCGAACCCCTGGTAGTAGCGCTCCACGAGCAGGTGGTAGCCCTCCCACCACCGGAAACCGGCCGCCGTGAAGGCCGCGGCGACGGCCAGGGCGCCCAGCAGCGCGTAGGGCAGGGGGCGCGCGGTCCGCGCGCACAGGAGCACCGCCACGGCCGGGATCCCGATGAGGACGAGCCCGTAGGACAGGTACACCGACCACCCCAGGAGCAGACCGGCCGCCAGCGCGGTGGCGCGCGGCGCCCGCGCGCCGGGCGCCGCGGCCACGGCGAGCAGGGCCAGGCCCCACGCGGTGACCGCCGCGAAGTACCCGTCCGCCGACGTGCCCACCCACACCGCGGCGGGCAGCAGCATGAGGAACGGGGCCGCCCGGCGGGCCGCCGACTCCGCGCCGAGCGCGCGCATCGCGACCAGGACCGCGGCGGCGGCCGAGCCGCCGACCACGACGCACCACATCCCGGCCCACGCCCCGCCGCCCAGGCCGATCCGGTCCAGCGCGACGAAGGTCAGGACGGCGCCCGGGGGGTGTCCGGCCACGTGCGTGGGCCAGTTGTCGGGCTGTCCGATGAGGATGTGCCGGGTGAACGTGCTCAGCGCCGCGCCCACGTCCTCGAAGCGGTCGACCGAGGCCAGGTACTCGTGGGGCGACAGCAGGCGGCCGACGATCCCGCGCCGCCAACCGTCGACCAGCGCGAGCGCGGTGGTCCAGAGCACGGACGCGGCCCAGACGGCCCACACCAGGACGCGCCAGGGCAGGGCCCGCGCCACCGCGGGACCGCAGACCGCCACCACAACGGCCAGGGCCAGGGCGGGGACCGTGCCGGGCCCCGTGTGCGGGAACCAGGACGCGTACAGCGGCGGCCAGTCCACGTGCAGGACTCCGTGGGCGCGCTCGATGCGGGTGCCGAGAACCGCGGCCGCCGCGAAGAGGAGCGCGGCCAGGGCCGCCGCGGACAGGTCGGCGCGCGCTCCCGTCCAAGCGGTGCCGACCGCGCCCCGGACGTCGCGCTGGTGGAGCCCGGGCCGCGTCACGCCGTCACCGCGGGACGGACGGGTCCCGGCGCCGGGTTGCCCCGAGGCGCGCGCAGTGCCGCGAACCGGCGCCCCCGCACCTGCCAGGCCTCCGACCAGTCCCACCCGCTCTCCCGCGCGCACCACCGCAGAGCACGGGGGCCGATCCGCGCCCACGGGAACGGGGGACCCGGTTCCCCCCGGCCGTCGGTGACCTGCACCGTCACGCACTCGTGGACTTCGTGGGCGGCGGTCTCGACGATGAGCAGGCCGCCGGGCAGCACGACCTCACGCATGCGGGCGAGCAGGCCCCCGGGGGCTCCGCCGATACCGATGTTGCCGTCCACCAGCAGCGCGGTGCGCCAGCCCCCCTCGCCGGGCAGGGGGTCGAACACCGAGGCGCACACCGCCCGGCCGCCCGCCTCGACCGCGCGCGACACGGCCACGGGGTTCATGTCCACGCCCAGCGCCCGGCGGCCCCGGGCGGCGAGCGCGACCACCATGCGCCCGGGCCCGCACCCGGCGTCCAGCGTGTCGCCCTCACAGCGCTCCAGCACGCTCTCGTCCGCGGCGTCGGTCCCCCCGCACCAGCGTTCGACGTCCAGGCGCAGCATCCACCCGTCGGGCCGTCGCAGGAAGAGGGGGCCGCGGCCGTCGGCGAGCGCCCGCGAGTAGGGGTCGCACAGCCACGGGGCCGGCCTCGTGTCGATCCCGGTCTCGGTCGCGCTCACCGCCGACACCCCGCTCTGGCGAGCCCGACCGCCCTGCCGAAGCGGCTGCCGGGGACGAGCGAGGCCACCAGCGCGGCGTCGCGGGGCGTGTCCACGTCCGTGAGCACGTCCAGGTCGCGTACGCGCAGCCCCGCGTCGACCAGTCGCGCGCGTTGGAACCGCCCGGTGTGCCGCGTGGACATCGGGACGCCGCGCAGCAGGCGGGGGTCGGGGTCGGCCAGGCCGAGCGCCCAGAAGCCCCCGTCCTCGCTCGGGCCGAACCACGCGTCGGCGCGCTCCCAGGCGTCCGGGGCCAGGGCGGGCCCCAGGAGTTCCCCGCTCACCTGGGGGGTGTCCATACCGATCAGCAGGGAGGGGCCCGAGCACCGGGCGAAGGCGTGCGCGAGCCGTTCGTCGAGCCCGCCGCCCGACTGCGGGACCACCTCGAACCCCGGCGGGAGCCAGGGTCCGGGCCGCCCCTCCAGCACCAGGAGCCTTCTGCTGGCGGGGAGCGAGCGCACCGTGTGCAGGGTGTCGGCCAGGGCGGCCTCGGCGACCGCGGCGGCCTCCCTCGGCGAGTACTCGGGGGTCAGCCGTGTCTTGACCCGTCCGGGGACGGGTTCCTTGGCGATCACCAGCAGGGTGGTCCCCCCTGCCGGGAGGTCGGGGTCACCGGCCCGGGTCATGGCCGCCCTCCCCTCGCGCGCACGCCCTCCGGGCCCGGCGGCTCGCGCAGCACCGCCGTCATGTCGCGCACGGCGGTCCACGTGCCGCGCCACGTCCCCGTCACCTTGGAGGCCCCCGACCTGGGCAGGTAGGGGACGTCCACCTCGTCGACCCGCCACCCGGCGTCGGCGGCGCGCACGACCGTCTCCAACGGGTAGCCCGAGCGCCGGTCGGTCATCCCCAGCTTGAGCAGGTCCACCCTGCGGGCGGCGCGCATCGGGCCGATGTCGCGC
>NZ_QPFC01000734.1:0-1406 GCF_003427465.1 Nocardiopsis sp. TNDT3
GCGCTCGTCCTCCTCGGGCAGGACGAGCGCGCCGCCCGCACCGAGCAGGCCGAAGACGTCGTAGACCGACAGGTCGAAGTCGAGCGCGGACAGGGCCAGGACCCGGTCGCCGGGGCCGACCCGGTAGCGGTCGTTGATCTCGGCGACCGTGGTGAGCGCGGCGGTGTGGGAGACCTCCACGCCCTTGGGCTCCCCGGTGGAACCTGAGGTGAAGATCGTGTAGGCGGCCTCGCCGGGGTCGCGCGGCACGGGCGCGTCCAGGGGCGGGGTCTGGAGGAGTTCGGCCACGTCGGCGGACCGGGGCGCGCCGGTGCCGTCGCCGACGGCCAGCACGGTCCGGGCCGCGCGGTGGATGCGCTCGCGCCGCAGCGGGGGCTGGCCCGCGCCGACCGGAACGTAGAGGGCTCCGGCGGCCAGGACGCCCAGGACCGCGCAGACCTGGTCGGGGCCCTTGGGCAGGCACACCGCGACCGCGTCGCCGGGCCGCACGCCGCGTTCGACCAGTCCGGCGGCGACGCGCAGGGACCGGTCCGCCAGCTGGCCGTGGGTGGTCACGGCCCGGTCCGTGACCAGGGCGGGGGCGTCGGCGCGTGCGGCCGCGCCGTCGAAGAAGGCGTCGTGCAGCAGGGCCTTCCGGACGGTCCCGGAGGGGGCGTTGACCGAGGCGCGCACCACGCGCTGGTCGGCGGGCAGCATCCGGGCGCAGGCCTGCTCCCAGCCCTGTTCGCCGTCGCGGGCGAGCGCGCGCAGCAGTTCCAGGTAGGCCGCGAACATGGCGTCCAGGACCCCGGGGCGGAACAGCTCCTCCACCGCGTCCCAGTACACCTCCAGCCCGCCGCCGCTCTCCAGGACCTGGTTGTCCAGGTACACCTGGGGCGACTGGGACAGGCCCCACACCCGGCGCGGGAAGTCCGGGGACAGGTCCATGGACACCCCCTCACCCACACCCAGGGAGCTGGTGAACACCACGGGGATCCCGGGCTGGGCGGTGCCGGTGCGCCGCGCCAGCTCGCGCAGCACCTCCTCGGCGGGCACCTCCCGGTGGTCCAGGTCCCGGCCCAGGCGCCGCTGGAGGTCGCGGGCCGCCCCGGCGGGGTCCTGGCCGGGCGCGCGGTGGTAGGAGGTCAGCGACAGGGAGGTGAAGTCGCCGAGCACGCGGCCGATGTGGGGGTGCAGGTCGTGGCGGTTGAACAGGGTGAGGGTGAGGCTGAGTTCGGTCTGCCCGCTCCACCTGCCGAGGACCTCGCCGTAGCAGGCCAGCAGCAGGGTGGCGGGGGTGACGCCCGCGGCGCGGGCCAGGCCGGTGAGGGCGTTCCACTCCTTGGGGTCGAGCCGGTCGGCCCTGCGGGTGAACCGGGGCCGGTCGACGTCGGCGGGGTCGGTGCGCAGCGGCAGGGCGGGGGCGG
>NZ_QPFC01000074.1:0-6148 GCF_003427465.1 Nocardiopsis sp. TNDT3
GGGGGGACGGGCGACCGTGCTCCTGGAGCGGATGACCCCGCTCTCAAAGCGGATGGACCCTGCTCTCGGAGCGGAGGGGATGGGCTGCGGTCGTGTGCGGGGGATCGCGGGGAGAACCGCGGTCCGTCAGCGGGGTTCGGCGGCCTCCCAGGGGGTGGTCCACGGGCCAAGTGAGGACAGGTCGTCACCTTGAGCCTCTGACGTGGGGGGATAAATTTTTAGGAAACTTAACTAATAATTCCGCGCTCCGTCAAGACCCGGCGGGGACTCTCCGTTCTCCCCCGCGTGCGCGGCGGTGGGCTCCGCGTGCCCCTCGCCGGAGGACCGGTGGATTTGCCGAGCTGGCGGGGTGGACCAGTTCCGAGCGCGGAACCTGTCCCTTTGTGGCCACGGAAAAGTCTTGCCTTCTTTCTCGTCCGCTGTTAGGCGCTCTGTGTGTTTCCCGCTCCGGGGCCCTCCCGGCCTCATGCAACCCCCATGTCACACCCGCCTCGGAGTGCCGGTTCCGTCACTGCGGTCGACCTGGGTGGAGGCCCGGGCCGTGCCCGGCGCGGCGCCCGGCGGCCGGGCCGCGCGGGAGCGGGGGCGTGCCCCCTTCCGGTCAGGCGGGCGCGCCCTCCCCGCTGACTAGAGTGAACCCGTGGGTAACCCGTTGAATCTTCCGTTCGACCCGATCGAGCGGGCACACGACAACTGGACGCGCAGATGGGGGCCCTCGCCCGCCATGGCGGCGGTCACCTCGGTCATGCGCGCGCAGCAGATCCTGATCGGGGAGCTGGACGGCGCCCTCAAGCCGTTCGGCCTGACCTTCGCCCGCTACGAGGCGCTCGTCCTGCTCACCTTCAGCGGTTCCGGCTCGCTGCCCCTGGGCAAGATCGGCGAGCGTCTCATGGTGCACCCGACCAGCGTCACCAACACCATCGACCGGTTGGAGGGGCAGGGCTTCGTGCGCCGCCGCCCCAACCCGAGCGACGGTCGCGGCGTGCTGGCCGAGATCACCGACGCCGGGCGCCGGGTCACCGAGGAGGCGACCGGGGCGCTGCTGTCCATGGACTTCGGCCTGGGCTGCTACTCCGACGAGGAGCTGTGGCGCATGCACGAGATGTTCACCCGGCTCAGGGTGGACTTCGGCGACTTCCCCGAGCCCGTCGCGGAGGCCGCCGAGGGCCGCTGACCGCCCGCCGCGCCCCGGCGCCGCGGGCGCCCTCCCTGTACATCATTAGTTGGACGTCCTACTATCTCGGTATGGCGAACACCACGAGCGGTCCCAGCGGCGGCGGGGCCCGGGAGATCGAGGCCGGACGCGAGCGCTGGCAGCGCCGCTACGACTCGGCGCGCACACGCGACGCCGACTTCACCTCCCTGTCCGGGCGCACCCTGGAACCCGTCTACGGTCCCCGTCCCGGCGCCGAGGTCCCCGGTTTCGAGCGCATCGGCTGGCCGGGGGAGTACCCCTACACCCGCGGCCTCCACGCCACCGGCTACCGGGGACGGGCGTGGACCATCCGCCAGTTCGCCGGGTTCGGCAACGCGCGCCAGACCAACGAGCGCTACAAGATGATCCTGGCCTCGGGCGGGGGCGGGCTCTCGGTCGCCTTCGACATGCCCACCCTCATGGGCCACGACTCCGACTCCCCCCACGCGCTGGGCGAGATCGGCCACTGCGGCGTGGCCATCGACTCCGTCGCCGACATGGACCTGCTCTTCGACGGGATCCCGCTCGGCGAGACCACCACCTCCATGACCATCAGCGGTCCGGCCGTCCCGGCCTTCTGCATGTACCTGGTGGCGGCCGAGCGCCAGGGGGTGGACATCCGCACCCTCAACGGCACGCTCCAGACCGACATCTTCAAGGAGTACATCGCCCAGAAGGAGTGGCTCTACCCGCCGGAGCCGCAGCTGCGGCTGATCGGCGACCTCATGGAGTACTGCGCGGCCGACATCCCCGCGTACAAGCCGCTGTCGGTGTCGGGCTACCACATCCGCGAGGCCGGGGCCACGGCCGCCCAGGAGCTCGCCTTCACCCTCGCCGACGGCTTCGGCTACGTCGAACTCGGCCTCTCCCGCGGGCTGGACGTCGACACCTTCGCACCGGGGCTGTCCTTCTTCTTCGACGCGCACATCGACTTCTTCGAGGAGATCGCCAAGTTCCGCGCCGCCCGCCGCATCTGGGCGCGCTGGCTCCGTGACGTCTACGGCGCCAGGACCGAGAAGGCGCAGTGGCTGCGGTTCCACACCCAGACCGCGGGGGTCTCCCTGACCGCCCAGCAGCCCTACAACAACGTCGTGCGCACCGCCGTGGAGGCGCTCTCGGCGGTCCTGGGCGGCACGAACTCGCTGCACACCAACGCCCTGGACGAGACCCTGGCGCTGCCGACCGAGCAGTCCGCCGAGATCGCCCTGCGCACCCAGCAGGTCCTCATGGAGGAGACCGGGATCGTCAACGTCGCCGACCCGCTCGGCGGATCCTGGTACCTGGAGTCGCTCACCGACGAGCTGGAGGCCGAGGCGGAGCGGATCTTCGCGCACATCCTGCGCATGGGCGGGGGCGAGGGCGCCGAGCACGCGATCGGCCCGATGACCTCCGGCATCCTCGCCGGGATCGAGAACGGCTACTTCAGCTCCGAGATCGCCGAGTCCGCCTTCCAGTACCAGCAGGCACTGGAGAAGGGCGACAAGAAGATCGTGGGCGTCAACTGCCACACCAACACCGTCTCCGGCGAACTGGACATCCTCCGGATCAGCCACGAGGTCGAGCACGAGCAGAAGCGCGCGCTCGCCGAGCGCCGCGCCGCACGCGACGGCGCCGCCGTGGACCGCGCCCTGGCCGCCCTGCTGGCGGGCGTGCGCTCCGGCGGGGGCAACCTCATCCCGCTGATCATGGACGCGGCCCGCGCCGAGGCCACGCTCGGCGAGATCTGCGCGACCATGGGGGAGGAGTTCGGGACCTACACCGAGGACCCGCGGTTCTGACCCGTCCGAGGCGCCCGGGGGCGCCGCCCGTCGTCGTGCACCCCCGGGATGCCCGAACGGAGCCCCCTCGGCCCTCCGCCCGCGGCCGCCCCGCGACGCGGGGAAGCGCGACCCGTTCGCGTCCGGACCGACTCGTCCACAGGCGGTCCACGTCCCGCCCGCGCATACGGCAGGATGGAGGCATGCAGCCTTCGGACTTTTCACCGAACAGTGCCGTGGACCTCGGCGCGCGCAAGGCGGCCATGGAACGCGAGGCCAAACAGCGCGCGGCGGAGTCGGCGGGTCGATCCAACCCCTACGCCGTCAACGTCGACGAGGCCACCTTCCAGGCCCAGGTCCTGGAGCGGTCGATGTCGACCCCGGTCGTGCTGGCCGTCCTCGCGGGCTGGTCCGAGCAGTCCAAGCAGGTCGAGGACGCCCTGGACAAGATCTCCGCGGCCTCCGGCGGCACCTGGTTCCTGGCCAAGGTCGACAGCGAGGCCAGCCCGCAGCTGGTCCAGGCCCTGCGGGTGCCCACCACCCCGATGATCGTCGTGGTGATCCAGGGCCAGCTCCTGCCCGGCCCGGCGGGTCCGGCCACCGAGGAGCAGCTCACCGCCTGGCTGGTCGAGGCGTTCGCCGCCCTCAAGGAACAGGGCGCGCTGCCCCCGGGCCACCCCGGCACCATCACCGGTGAGCCCGGCGCCGAGGGCGCCCAGGGCGCGCAGGCGGCCCAGCCCGAGGAGCCCCAGGGCCGTCCCGTGGACATCGAGGCCCAGGAGGCCCTGGACCGCGGCGACTTCGAGGCGGCCGCGGCCGTCTACGCCAAGGCCGTGGAGGCCGACTCCGGCGACACCGAGTCCAGGGCCAAGCTCGCCCAGGTCCGGCTGGTCGGCCGCCTCCAGGAAGTGGACGCGGGCGCCGCCCTCCAGGCCGCGGCCGACCGGCCCGAGGACGTCGCCGCCCAGACCACCGCGGCCGACGTCGAGATGTACGGCGGCAGGTTCGAGGACGCCTTCGCCCGCCTCGTCGACACGGTCAGGATCACCTCCGACGAGGACCGCGACAGGGCGCGCACCCACCTGCTGGGCCTGTTCGAGCTGCTGCCCCCGGGGGACCCGCGGGTCAACGCCGCCCGCCGACCACGGCTTTCCCGTCGGCCACGGGCAGGCCGCGCCGACCGCGGGACATAACCCGCGCACAGCGGGTACAACCCCGTCAGGAGACGGGCTCACCGCCCGTCGCGGAAGTGGCAGGTTCACCCCATGGCTACCGACGACACCACCGACAGACGCGGCGGACCCCTGGTCACGATCTCGGCCACCTACGGCGCGGGAGGCAGCGCGGTGGGCCCCGCCGTCGCCGCCCGGCTCGGCGTGGCCTTCCTCGACCGGGCCGTGCCCAGCGCGGTGGCCGCCCGTATCGGTTGCTCGCTCGACGAGGCGCTCCAACGCGACGACCGCGCTCCCGGCAGGCTCGAACGCCTGCTCTCCAGCGCCGCGCGCCTGCCCACCGTCACCCTCGGCAGCGTGGACACCGCCCTCATCGGCAGCACCGACGAGGAGGGCCGCCTCCTCTACGACCACGAGTTCGTGGAGCAGACCGAACGGGTCCTGGGCGAGGTGGCCCGACAGGGCGGCGTCGTCCTCGGCCGCGCCGGGGCCGTGGTCCTGCGCGACCGTCCCGGCGCCCTGCACGTGCGCCTGGACGGCGACCCCGACGCGCGCCTGCGCCGGGCGCGCGGGCTGTGGGAGTCCGGAGACCACGGCGAGTGGACGGGCACCGACTCCGACGAGCCGCCCAACGCGCGCCTGCTCGACGACAACGACCGCGCCCGGGCGGCCTACGTGCGGCGCTTCTACCGCGCCGACCCCGCCGACCCCCGCCACTACCACCTGGTCCTGGACGCGGTGTCGCTGTCGCTGGAGGCCTGCGTGGACCTCGTCGTGCGCGCCGCCCGCGACCGCGCGACCGTCCCCTCCGGGGGCGCCTGAGCCGCCCCGCATTGTCCGCCGCGACACCCGCGCGCTGGCGTAATTTATGCGATTTTTTACCAGCGCGGTAATTGTCACCTTGTGCTGACGGTTGGGGCTTGACTCAGGTAAGGTAAGGCGACTCGGTCACGGGTCAGCCCCCGCCCGGAACCGGGGTCCGAGTGGCGGTGCGCGAGCACCGTGCCCACAGGACACACGGCACCCCCCATCCCGCGCACGCGCGCAGGCGGCGCCGTGCACCGGCGAGCGCCCCGGCGGGGCGCCCCGGACGCACCACACCAGCCAGAGCCAAGGAGCAACACGTGGCCACCCTTCCCAGCGTTTCCTACTCCATCACCGTCCGCCTCGAACTGGACGCTGGGGGCAGTGCGGTCGGCAGTCTCACCAACGCCGTCGAGCAGGTGGGCGGCATGATCACCGCGCTGGACGTGGCCGCCGCCGGACACGAGCGCATCCGCATCGACGTCACCTGCGCCGCCCGCGACACCGAGCACGCCCAGGCCATCGTCGACGCCCTGGGCGCCGTCGAGGGCGTGGTCGTGCACAAGGTCAGCGACCGCACCTTCCTCATGCACCTGGGCGGCAAGATCGAGATGAAGTCCAAGGTGCCGCTGCGCAACCGCGACGAGCTCTCCATGGCCTACACCCCCGGCGTCGCCCGCGTCTCCCAGGCCATCGCCGCCAACAAGGACGACGCCCGGCGCCTGACCATCAAGCGCAACAGCGTCGCCGTGGTCACCGACGGCTCCGCGGTCCTGGGCCTGGGCAACATCGGCCCCGAGGCCGCCATGCCCGTCATGGAGGGCAAGGCCGCCCTGTTCAAACGCTTCGCCGACATCGACGCCTGGCCCATCGCCCTGGACACCCAGGACGTGGACGAGATCGTGCGCACCGTGCAGGTGCTGGCGCCCGGGTTCGGCGGCATCAACCTGGAGGACATCTCCGCCCCCCGCTGCTTCGAGGTCGAGGCCCGCCTGCGCGAGCTGCTCGACATCCCCGTCTTCCACGACGACCAGCACGGCACCGCCATCGTCGTGCTCGCCGCCCTGCGCAACGCTCTGCGCGTGGTGGGCAAGAAGCTCGGCGAGGTCCGCATCGCCATGTCCGGCGCGGGCGCGGCCGGAACCGCGATCCTCAAGCTCCTCATGCACGCCGGGGCGCGCGACGTCATCGTCAGCGACGTGCACGGCGCCGTGCACGCC
>NZ_QPFC01000735.1:0-6200 GCF_003427465.1 Nocardiopsis sp. TNDT3
CCGCCGGGGTGATGACACTGCCGGGCTCGACCGTCTCCGCCAGGGCGCTGAGCGGGCTGATGCCGTTGCCCAGCTCGGTGATCTCCGCGCGCAGAGCCTCCACCCGCGCGTCCGCGCCGGGGGCGGCGGACTCCCCGGCGGTCTCGGCGAGGGCCTCGTAACGGGCCTCCTGCTCACCGCGCAGCGCCTCCAGGTGGCTCTCGATCAGCCCGTCGATCCGCTCGCGGCGCAGTTCGAGGTAGGCGTCGGCGTAGGCCTGCGCGCCCGCCCGCGCGGCCTCGGGGCTCCCGGCGGAGTAGCTGATCTCCAGGACGCTGCTGTTGGGGGGAACGCTCACGTCCACCCGCTCGCGCAGGTCCGCCACGGAGGGCGCGGCACCGCCCTCCTCCGCCAGGGCCTCGGCCACGGCGGACGACACGCGCTCCGACAGCAGGACCTGCGCCTCGGTGTCGAGGTTGACGTCCCCGGCCAGGCGGCCGGAGCGCTCCCCGGTGAACTCGGCCATCCCACTGGGCTGGACCTGGACGGCGGAGACGGAGGTGTAGGCGGCGGGGAGTGCGACCACCGCGGCGGAGGCCAGGGCCAGCCCGCCGAGCACCCCGGCGCCGACGAACCGCCAGCGGCGGCGCAGCAGTGCCGTGTACTCCCTCAGTTCCGGTCCGGACGGGCCGGGAGCGTCGGTGTCCATCGAGTCCTCTCCGCGCAAGGGTGGTCAACACTTTTAGTGATTGATTGCATACTAAGTGTAATCCCTTGGGGGGTCTCCGCAGCGTGGGCGAGCGGCCGTTTCCCGACTCGGGTAGCGACCGGAGCCGGAGAGCGCGTCACCACCCGGGAAGGACCCCGGGCACGCGAAGGGGGCGGCGGGACACTCCCGCCGCCCCCTTTGGGCACCCCGACCGGCCTAGCTGATGACCACCGTTGGCGGAAGGCCGGTGGAGGACTCCCACGCCTCGTCGCACTCGTTCTGGCTGGAGACCGTGTGCGCCAGGGCCGAGCAGTCCCGGTACTGCGCCATCTGCTCCTGGTACACCACGGCCACCGCGAACAGCGACAGCGACATCACGATCCCCAGCACGCCCACGACCACGCTCATCAGCGCGCCCGGTGCCTCGGTGCGGTTCGCCCGCGCGGCCCGCCTCGCCCGGAAACCCTGCACGACACCGAACACGGACAGCACGACCCCGTAGGGCGGCAGCAGCAGACCGGCCGCCCCGAAGAACAGGCCCCACAGGCCGCCGCGTTCGGCTCTGGGCGGCTGCCCCTCGGTCCGGGGCTCCGGGCTGTTGTCGGTCAAGGTTCACTCCTTATGCGCGCCCCGCTCGGGGCGCCGTGGTCGCCTCCGCCGCACGGAGGCTACCCGTCGTCCATGGTCACGCCGGTCCGCGGGCCGCCGAGACCCCCGTCACAGGCCGACCAACACCCACTCCCCGTGGGTAGACGCTACCTGGACCGATAGGGTGGGAACGCGGGCGGGCCCAACGGGCGCGCCCGTCGCCCGCCCGTCACCCGCCACCACCCCCAACGGACGCCTCCGGCCCACGGAAGCCCGCGGGGGAGCGCCCGGCGGAGGACGATCGGGTCACCCGCGCACCACGCCTCCGGCTCCGGTCCCGTGCCGTCCCCGGACCGGCGTACGCGGGATCCGGATGCTGCGCCGTCCCCCGGCGCCCCCGGAAGGCGAGGGGCGGCTCTCGCACCGTTCTCTACACAATGGGAGAAGCATTGTCCGCGCGAGTGGTGGTCCTCATATCGGGCACGGGCAGCAACATGGCCGCCCTGCTGGAGGCGGCCAGGGACCCGGCCTACGGGGCGACCGTCGTCGCCGTCGGCTCCGACCGCGAGGGGACCCGCGGCATCGAACTGGCCGAGGAGGCCGGTGTGCCCGCGTTCGTCGTCCCCTTCCGCGACTACCCCGACCGTTCGCGGTGGAACGCCGCCATGGCC
Source organism: Nocardiopsis sp. TNDT3 (assembly GCF_003427465.1). NCBI lineage: Bacteria > Bacillati > Actinomycetota > Actinomycetes > Streptosporangiales > Nocardiopsidaceae > Nocardiopsis > Nocardiopsis sp. TNDT3. The sequence continues at coordinate 1,948 of NZ_QPFC01000735.1, forward strand.
GAACGCATCAGCGAGCACCGCCCCGACCTGGTGGTCTCCGCGGGCTTCATGCGCATCCTCGGCCCCGCCGTGATCGGCAGCCACCCCGCGGTCAACATCCACCCCGCGCTGCTGCCCTCCTTCCCCGGCGCGCACGCCGTGCGTGACGCGCTCGCCCACGGTGTCCGCATCACCGGCACCACCATCCACTTCCTCGACGAGGGCGTCGACTCCGGTCCGATCATCGACCAGGTCGCGGTACCCGTCCAGGACGGCGATGACGAAGCCAGCCTCCACGAGCGCATCAAGTCCGTGGAGCGGACGATGCTGGTCGACACGGTCGGCAGGCTCGCCCGCGAGGGCTGGACCATCGACGGCAGGCACGTGCGGTTCGGCCGCACCGAGCAGCGCGTCACCGACGCGACCGACACGAAGGAGAACCGGTGACCCAGCAGGCCATCAGGCGTGCGTTGATCAGCGTCTACGACAAGACCGGTCTGGAGGAGCTGGGCATCGGCCTGGCCGAGGCCGGGGTGGAGATCGTCTCCACCGGCTCCACCGCCGCGCGGCTGCGCGCCGCCGACATCCCCGTCACCCCCGTGGAGGACGTCACCGGCTTCCCCGAGATCATGGAGGGTCGCGTCAAGACGCTGCACCCCTCCGTGCACGCCGGGCTCCTGGCCGACCAGAACAACCCCGAGCACGTCGCCAGGATCAAGGAGCTGGGCATCGCCCCCTTCGACCTGGTCGTGGTCAACCTCTACCCCTTCCAGGACACCGTCGCCTCCGGCGCCTCCGAGGCCGACTGCATCGAGAAGATCGACATCGGCGGCCCCGCCATGGTGCGCGCCTCGGCCAAGAACCACGGCAGCGTCGCGATCGTGGTCGACCCGGGCAGCTACGACGCCGCCCTGGAGGCCGTCCGCGACGGCGGCTTCACCCTGGAGCAGCGCAAGCGCCTGGCCGGGCTCGCCTTCCAGCACACCGCCGCCTACGACGCGGCCGTCGCCGACTGGTTCGCGGCCGACTACGCCCCCGACACCGAGGCCGCCGAGTCGGGCTGGCCCGGTTTCCTGGCCGCCGTCCACCACCGCAGGGACGTCCTGCGCTACGGCGAGAACCCCCACCAGAAGGCGGCGCTGTACACCGTCGCGGGCGCCCCGCGGACCGGCCTGGCCGGAGCCGAGCAGCTCCACGGCAAGGCGATGTCCTACAACAACTACGTGGACGCCGACGCCGCGCTGCGCGCCGCCCACGACTTCGACCAGCCGTGCGTGGCCATCATCAAGCACGCCAACCCGTGCGGGATCGCCGTCGGCGCCGACAACGCCGAGGCCCACCGCAGGGCGCACGCCTGCGACCCGGTGTCGGCCTTCGGCGGCGTCATCGCCACCAACCGCCCCGTCGGCGAGGAGCTGGCCGGGCAGATCGCGGAGATCTTCACCGAGGTCGTCGTCGCCCCCGCCTTCGAGCCCGCGGCCGTGGAGATCCTCAGCCGCAAGAAGAACATCCGCCTGCTCGTGGCGCAGGGCTCCGGCCCCGGCGCGGGCGTGGAGCACCGCCAGATCAGCGGCGGCCTGCTGGTGCAGTCGCGCGACGCCATCGACGCCCCCGGCGACGACCCCTCCACCTGGACCCTGGCCACCGGCGAGCCCGCCGACGAGGCCACCCTGGCCGACCTGGCCTTCGCCTGGAAGGCCGTGCGCGCGGTCAAGTCCAACGCCATCCTCCTGGCCTCCGGCGGCGCCACCGTGGGAGTGGGCATGGGCCAGGTCAACCGCGTGGACTCCGCACGCCTGGCGGTCACGCGCGCGGGCGAGAGGGTGACGGGGTCCGTCGCGGCCAGCGACGCCTTCTTCCCCTTCCCCGACGGCCTGGAGATCCTCACCGGGGCGGGGGTCCGCGCCGTCGTCCAGCCCGGCGGCTCGGTCCGCGACGAGGAGGTCGTGGCCGCGGCCAAGGCGGCCGGCGTGACCATGTACCTCACCGGGACCCGGCACTTCTTCCACTGAGCGAGGAGACACACGCATGAGCGCGATCGTCCTGGACGGCAAGGCCGTCGCCAAGTCCATCCGTGAGGAGCTCTCCGAGCGGGTGGCGAAGCTGCACGACCGCGGCGTCACCCCCGGTCTGGGCACGGTCCTGGTCGGCGACGACCCGGGCAGCCACTCCTACGTGCGCGGCAAGCACCGCGACTGCGCGCAGGTGGGCATCGCCAGCATCCGCCGCGACCTGCCCGCCGACGCCACCCAGGAGCAGGTGGAGCAGGCCGTCCGCGAACTCAACGAGGACCTGGCCTGCACCGGTTACATCGTGCAGCTCCCGCTGCCCAGGGGTCTGGACGAGAACCGCGTGCTGGGCCTGATCGACCCGGTCAAGGACGCGGACGGCCTCCAGCCCTCCAACCTCGGCAAGCTGGTGCTGATGCAGGAGGCGCCGCTGCCGTGCACCCCGCGCGGCATCGTGGAGCTGCTCACCCGCTACGAGGTGCCGCTCAGGGGCGCCGAGGTGGTCGTGGTCGGGCGCGGCGTGACCGTGGGCCGCCCCCTCGGCCTGCTGCTGACCCGCCGGTCGGAGAACGCCACCGTCACCCTGTGCCACACCGGCACCCGGGACCTGGCCGAGCACACGCGCCGCGCGGACATCATCGTCGCCGGCGCCGGTGTGCCGGGCCTGATCACCAAAGACATGGTGAAGCCGGGCGCGGCCGTGCTGGACGTGGGCGTCTCGCGCACCGAGTCGGGCCTGGTCGGCGACGTCGTCCCCGACGTGGCCGAGGTGGCCGGGCACCTGTCGCCCAACCCCGGCGGCGTGGGCCCGATGACCCGGGCGATGCTGCTGGTGAACGTGGTGGAGGCCGCGGAGCGGCAGGCCGCCGCCCTCTAGGCACGCCCCTTCCGGGCCCCGTCCGGGGGCGGGGCCCGGCTCCGGCGTCACACACGGGCCGAAATCGCTCACTCCGAGTGACCGACCCCGGCCCGACCGTCGGCGCGAGGCCCCGCGGCGGGGCCGGGGGGAGCGCTCAGCTGGCCTTGCGGGCCGGTCCGCCCATCGGCATCGGCCGCACCAGGCCCAGCGCCACGACCTCGTTGGCCAGCCGCGTCCTGCGGTTCTGCCCCTCGGGGATGCGGAACTTCTGGTACAGCCGCAACAGGTGTTGTTTGACCGCCGCCTCGGTGACCACCAGTGCCTCGGCGATGTCCCGGGCGGTGGCGGGGGCCACGAAGGCCTCCTCCGACAGCGCGGGCTGGCACAGCGCGGTCAGCACGTCCAGCTCCCGGCGGGTGAGCTCGGGGGCGGCGCCGCGGCGCAGTTCGATGTCGGGGCTGATCTGCTCCTTGGGCAGTCCGCCGACCCGGCAGCGCGCGGTGCCGAAGCTCACCACGTCGCCCTCCTCCAGCACCCGGCGGGCGATGGGGCGGCCGTTCACCCGGGTCCCGTTGCGCGACAGGCCCAGGTCCACCACGTAGACGTAGGGGCCTCGGCGGACCAGTTCGGCGTGCAGCTGGGAGACGCTCGGATCGTTCAGCCGGATGTCGGCGCCCTCCCCCCGACCGATCGTGGTGACCTCACCGGCGAGCTGGCGTATGTCCCCGGTCTCTTCGATGCGGAGGTAGGGCCCGTCCACGGTGGTTCCTCCCGGAGTGGGGTGGCGCTGCCGGTGGGGGTGCGGGCGACGGTGGTGGAGGGGAGGCTGTCGTGGGGTGACGGTTCGGTCTACGCGTGGAGTGGGCTTCATGGGGGTGGTCCTCGCTCACCGGTGCACTCAATCTCCAGCTTGGTTACCCGGGCGGTAAGCGTTCTACGCGCTTACTCCGGAGTTAGACGGATAAGGCGTGCAAATACGGCTCTGTGGCCGAACCGGAAGCGGGAAACGGTCATGGGCGGTTGGGGCCCGGGCCGGACCGTTTCCGTGAGCCCTGAGGAGTCGGCGATACGGATCACTACAATGGGCGCAGTCTCTCCCGGACGGGAAGCCTCGCTTCCCGCGCGGCGCCGCCGAAACCCTCACGGACGCGAGCCTCCGGAGCGGTGTTCGGTTTTCGGACAGCCAGTCCTCGACGGGCGGCCGGTCCGTGCCAGTTCCCGGGAGAAGACCGTGAACGAGCCGCGAGGCGGCCAAGCACATTCGTAACCGAACGGGTCGGGACGCGGTGGACAAGGCGGGGCAGGCGGATTTGGCGGACGCGGACGAGGGCGCTCCCGGTGCGAGGGCGCCCGGGGAGGCGGCCCGCGACGGGCGGGTGCCCGAGGGGGGAGCGCCGGACGGGGGC
>NZ_QPFC01000736.1:0-3024 GCF_003427465.1 Nocardiopsis sp. TNDT3
CCCGCCGCCCTCTCCCCCGCCGGGCAGCAGCCGTTCCAGGACCTGGAGCGAGCGGTAGACGTCCACCTCCCGCGGGTCGAGCAGCCACTGCAACTGCAACCCGTCGGACGCGGCGATCACCAGGGCCGCCGCGTCGTCCGGGTCGATGTCGGCCGCGATCTCACCGGAGCGCTGACCGGCGCGTACGCGCTCGGCGAGGTCGGCGCGCAGTGCCCGGAACCGGGCCCGGACGAACTCCCGCGTCGCGGGGTGCCGCTGCTCCTGCAACGCGTCCGTCGTCAGCGTCGCGTACAGCTCGACCAGGCCGGGTATGGAGCGGTTGCGCTCCGCGCTGCGCTCCATCACCGCGACCGCGGAGACGGTGCCCGGATCCGAGGGCTCGCACCCCGTCGCCTCGTGTTCGCGGTAGACCTCCACCAGGAGCTCGTCGCGGGAGGCGAAGTAGTAGCGCAGCGCCGCGTGGGACACCCCGATGGCCTCGCCGATCGCCCGCAGCGAAGCGCCCACTCCGTGCTCGGCGAACACCTCGATCGCGCGCGACAGGATCTGTGACCGCCGCTTCTCGGCCTTCCGGTACGTCCGGCCGGAAGCACCCGCACCACCGTTCACCACGCCCTCCTTCGACCCGGACCGCACGGTCGGCCGCCGCTGACGCGCGGCGGGACCGGTGCGGCTCTCTCCCTCGTGGACGCCTACCAGTGTGTCGGCATCGGCGCCGCGGCTCGTCCGTGCCCGGGGCCGGCCGGGGTCTTCCCGTTCACCGGAGGGCGGAAGCCAGGCCCAGGATCAGCAACAGGGGCGCGATCAGCGCCACGACGCGGACGACGGCTCCCGCGGCGGAGGAGAAGGTGACCGCCAGGCAGGCCCGGTGGACGAGGTAGCCGAACAGGGCGGCGGCCAGGGAGATGGCGATGATCTCGGGGTCGGGGCCCTCGGTGACGATCAGGGACGCGGGGAGGCAGGCGTAGAGCAGGGCCGCGACCGCGGAGGGGGCGGCCTTCGTGGCACGGAGCGTCGGGGCCCTGCGGTCGGACGCGCGCCTGCGCTCCAGGAGGAAGGCGATCAGGCCGGGGAGCGTGGTGACCGTGAGAAGGACGGCGTAGGCCATCGTGAGCACGGTGAGGACGGACCCGGGGGTGACGCCGTCCGCGAGCGAGAAGGGCATCAGGAGGATCAGGAAGGCGTGGATCCCGCCGCCGGAGGCGATCCTGGAGACCGCTTCGGCAGCGGTCTCCACGCGTGGGAGTCCCGGATCCGGGGACCTCGGCGCGCTACGAATGGTGTACGACAGCGGACGCGCGTTCTCGGGGGGTTTCGACCGCGGAGCCATACCGACATCCCACCACGCCGGAATCCGCCCTCGCCTCCACCCCCTGCGGTGGGACTCGGGACCGCTGGGAGGGTTCCCCCGGCCGCTCGGAGCCGCGCACGGGAGGAGACCCGACACCCCTGACCCCGCCGACGCCCCGCGCAGGAGGAGGCGGATACGACCCCGGTCAGAGGCCCTCGACGCGGGCGAGGAAGCGCAGCAGCCCCGCGTTGAAGGCGCCCGGCCGCTCCATGTTCACGGCGTGCCCGGCCTCGCGCACCACGGCCGCACCGACGCGCGGGTTGGGCTTGGCGGCGGCCGCGGCGTGCTCGGCGGGCCACAGCTCGCTCTCGGCCCCGGCCACGAAAAGGGCGGACACGTCCAGCCCGGCGACCGCGTCGCGCCAGTCGCGCCGGGCGTGGTCGCCCAGCAGCTCCAGTTCCGCCGGGGTGAGCCCACGGTCTGTGCCGCGCATCGCGCGCAGCGTCCTGACCAGGCGCACGCCGCGCCGCCACAGGGGCGTGCCGTGCCCGGTGGCGGGGATGCCGTCGGCGAAGTAGGTGTCGGCGTTGCTCTCGTCGTAGCCGTAGAAGCCGTACGGCCAGTCCGCGGTGTTGAGCATCTTCGGCGTCTGGTCCACCGACACCGCGCCCGCCAGGCGGCCGGTGCCGTGCCCGGAGGTGTACGCCCAGACGGTGTTGGCGCCCATGGAGCCGCCGACGAGCACGACGCCCTCCAGGTCCAGCCGCTCCAGGAGGGCGTGGACGCAGTCGCCGCGCCGGTCCATGGTCATGCCCGGGGGCAGGGGCCCCGCGGCGCCGTGGCCGGGCAGGTCCACGGCGAACACCCGGTACCCGGCGTCCGTGAGCGCGGGGACCTGGTGGCGCCAGGAGGTCGCGGGGGCCTTGAACCCGGCCAGGAGCACGACCGGGCGCCCCCGGGAGTCACCGCGTTCGGTGTACTCGACGCCAAGCCCGTCGTCCGTGGTGATCAGTGTCATCGCCCCTCCCGAAATCCGGGGCCATCCTCGCACACGCCCTCGGGTCAGGGGCTCCGAGGCCTGGGAGGTCGCGCGCTCCCCCTCCCGAGCGTGTAGGATTTTAGAAACGATAATCGTTTTCAGTCGCCACGGGCGACGGCGGGGAGGAGGACGCGTGCCCGCGACCCCGTCCCCGCTCCGCCCGGCGGAGCGGAGGGGACGCGCACGGCCCGTGCGCCCCGGGGCGGCGCCGAGCCGCGGCCGACCCCTCGGGACACAGCACGGGAATGCGAACACCGGCCTCTTCGCGGAGTTCTCAGAAAGGTGGACATGCCCTCTTCAGCACACCGTCCGGGCAAACGCAAGCCCACGCGGAGTTTCGCCAATCCGCTGGGAGATATGGACTACATCGACTACAAGGACACCGCTCTCCTGCGCAAGTTCATCTCCGAGAAGGGGAAGATCCGCAGCCGCAGGGTCACGCGGGTGACCGCGCGCCAGCAGCGGCTGATCGCGGCGGCGGTCAAGAACGCGCGCGAGATGGCCCTGCTGCCCTACCCGTCCAACACTCCGACGCACAGGTCCTGAGGGCCCACCGGACCCGTCCGCGGGGTCCCCGGCCCTGGACCGGGACCCCGCGGCCGGGCCGTCGCGGTCAGGAGTAGTCGGGAGCGTGCTCGTCCCAGTGGCCCTCGTGCTCGCGGTGCAGGTGACCGTCGTGGACGTAGTCCACGTG
>NZ_QPFC01000737.1:0-1814 GCF_003427465.1 Nocardiopsis sp. TNDT3
GGGCGGGGCCTCCCGGTCTCAGACCGGCACGGGCCCCGCCCCGCTGCTCCGCCACAACCGGGCGTAGGCGCCCCCCGACGCCGACAGCTCCGCGTGCGTGCCGGTCTCGACCACCCGGCCGCCGTCGAGCACCGCGATCCGGTCCGCGCGGGCGGCCGTCGCCAGGCTGTGGGTGACCACGAAGGTCGTCCTCCCCCGGGACAGGCGTTCCATCGCCGTCAGCACGGCGCGCTCGGTGCCCGGGTCCAGCCCCGCGGAGGGCTCGTCCAGCAGCAGCACGTCGGGGTCCACCAGCTGCGCCCGCGCCAGCGCGACGAGCTGGCGCTGCCCGGTGGACAGGCCGCGCCCGCGCTCGCCGACCGGATGGCGCAGCCCCCGGGGCAGGGCCGACACGGCGTCCAGGGCGCCGACCGCGCGCACGGCCTCCTCCACCTCGCGGTCGCCGGCCCCGGGGCGTCCGTAGCGCACGTTGTCGGCGACGGTCCCGGTGAACAGGTGGGGCTCCTGGGGGACCACCCCGAGTCTGCGCCGGTGCTCGGCCGGGTCGAGGTCGCGCACGTCCGTCCCGTCCACCAGGACCGCGCCCCGGTCGGGGTCGTGGAAGCGGGCGATGAGCCTGACCACGGTGGACTTCCCGGCGCCGGTCTCGCCGACCAGCGCCACGGTCTCACCCGGGTCGGCGGACAGGGTGACGTCGGCCAGGGCGGGCCCGCCCGCGCCGGGGTAGGCGAAGCCGACCTCCTCCAGGCGCACCCGGCCGCCGCCCCGCCGGACCGGTGCGGGGACCGCGCGCCGGGAGGCCGCGGCGGTGGGCGGCGTGCGCAGCAGTCCGCCGATGCGGTCCACGCCCACGCGCGCCTGCTGGTAGCTGTCGAAGACCACCGACAGCTGCTGGAACGGGGCGTAGAACATCCCCAGGTAGAGCAGGAACGCGGTCAGGACGCCCACCGACAGGGTGCCCTCCGCCACCCGGTACGCGCCCGCACCGAGGACGGCGGCGGTGGACACGTCCCCGAGCAGGGTGACGAACGGGAAGTACAGGGCGATGTGGCGCTGGGCGGTCAGCCTGGTCCTGCGGTAGCGGTCGGACAGGGCGGCGAAGCGCTCGCTCGCGCCGTCCTCGGCCCCGGCCGCCTGGGACTCGCGGGCCCCCGCCACCTGTTCCTGGAGGTCGGCGTTGACCTCCCCGATCCGCTCCCGGGACAGGTGGTAGGCCAGCGACACGCAGCGGCGGAAGTACAGGGTCGCGGCGAGCAGCACCGGCAGGACCGCCAGGGCGACCAGGGCCAGGCCCGGGTCCAGCACCAGCATCGCCACGACCATCCCCAGCACGGTGGCGCCGTTGACCACGACGATGGTCAGCCCGCTCTCCACGAACGTGGACAGCGCGGTGACGTCGGTGGTCATGCGGGTCATGGTCCCGCCGCCGCGCTCGCGCTCGTGGAAGTCCACGCCGAGCCGGTGCAGGTGCCGGAAGACGCGCAGGCGCAGGGCGTACAGGGCGCTCTCCCCGGTCCGGGTGACCACGCGGGGCTGGAGGGCCAGGACCCACCAGTTGACCGCCACCAGGGCCAGGGCCGCCGCGCCCACGGCCGCGACCACGCCCGCGTCGCCAGGGGCGACGCCCCGGTCCAGGCCCCAGCGCAGCACGACGGGCAGGGCGGTGGTGGCCAGGGCGTCGGCCAGGACCAGCAGGACGGCGAGGGCCAGCAGTGCCCGGACGGGGGCCAGCACCCGGCGGACGCCGAAGCGCGTTCCGGGCTCCTCCGGCGGCGTGCGGTCCAGGCGCTCGGCGGGGCACTGCTGGCCCTCGC
>NZ_QPFC01000738.1:0-6701 GCF_003427465.1 Nocardiopsis sp. TNDT3
CGGGGCCGCCGAGGCCGCCCGCGGGGCGCGCGACCGGCAACGCGAGCTGGCCGAGAGCGCGCTCTCGCGCACGCTGCGCGCGGCACTGGAATCTCCGGGTCCCGCTGAGCGTTCCAACATGCTGCGGCCCCACCTGATCGAGGTGGAGGCCGCCGCCAAGGGCGTCCACATGGCCCGCACGTTCTACAACGGCGCGGTCTCCGACACCCGCCGCGCCCGCCGTTCCCGGCTCGTCCGGACGTTCCGCCTGGCGGGCACGGCGCCCCTGCCGGACTTCTTCGAGATCGACGACCAGCCGCCGCGGATCCCGCTTCTCCCCGTCGGCCCCGACACCCCGTAGATACGGGACCCGGGAAAACACCGATCTGGCCAAAACCCTCGAAAGGGGGTGGAAGTAGGATGGGGGGCTGGTCGACCAGGGTGCGCGGCGCCGACGGTGTCCGCGTACCGCCGCGTGGGGCCGCCGACTCCGCTGCCCGAGAGCAGCCCTCAGCAGAACCGAGACAACGGGAGTCCACCACCGTGGCCAACAACGCACCGAACACCTCCGACAACGCCGTCGGCACCGAGCGTGTCAAGCGCGGCATGGCCGAGCAGCTCAAGAACGGCGTCATCATGGACGTCGTCACGCCCGAGCAGGCCAAGATCGCCGAGGACGCCGGAGCCGTCGCGGTCATGGCCCTGGAGCGCGTCCCCGCCGACATCCGCAGGGACGGCGGTGTCGCCCGCATGTCCGACCCCGACATGATCGACGGCATCGTCGAGGCCGTCTCCATCCCGGTCATGGCCAAGGTCCGCATCGGCCACTTCGTCGAGGCCCAGGTCCTGGAGTCGCTCGGCGTCGACTTCATCGACGAGTCCGAGGTCCTCACCCCGGCCGACGAGGCCTACCACATCGACAAGTGGGCCTTCACCGTCCCCTTCGTGTGCGGGGCGACCAACCTGGGCGAGGCGCTGCGCCGCATCGGCGAGGGCGCGGCCATGATCCGTTCCAAGGGTGAGGCCGGAACCGGCAACGTCGTCGAGGCCACCCGCCACATGCGTTCCATCCGCGGCGAGATCCGGCGCCTGGGCATCCTGGACGAGGCCGAGCTGTTCGGCGCGGCCAAGGAGCTGCGCGCCCCCTACGAGGTCGTGAAGGAGGTGGCGGCGCTGGGCAGGCTCCCCGTCCCGCTGTTCTCCGCCGGAGGCGTGGCCACCCCGGCCGACGCCGCGCTCATGCGCCAGCTCGGCGCCGAGAGCGTGTTCGTGGGCTCGGGCATCTTCAAGTCCGGCGACCCGGCCAAGCGCGCCGACGCCATCGTGCAGGCCACCCTGCACTACGAGGACCCCGCGGTCATCGCGCGCGTGTCCCGCGGTCTGGGCGAGGCCATGGTCGGCATCAACCTGGACGAGCTGTCCGACTCCCAGCGCTACGCCGGCCGCGGCTGGTAGCCGCCGCCCGGCGGACGCCTCCCGCGCCCGTCGTGCGGGCGGCGGGGCCGGGCGCGGCCCCGCCTCCCGCACACGGCAGAACACGAGCCTACGTCCACGAGTGAGGCCGTACTTGACCGCCACACCCACCATCGGCGTCCTCGCCCTCCAGGGCGACGTCGCCGAACACCTGCGCGCGCTCCAGGCACTGGACGCGCACACCGTCAAGGTGCTCTCCCCCGACCAGCTCGACGCCCTGGACGGGCTGGTCATCCCCGGCGGGGAGTCCACCACCATGTCCAAGCTGGCCGTCCGCTACGGCCTGATGGAACCGCTGCGCAAGCGGATCGCCGCGGGGATGCCCGCCTACGGCACGTGCGCCGGGATGATCATGCTCGCCGACCGCATCCTGGGCGGGACCGCCGACCAGCAGACCGTCGGCGGGATCGACATGACGGTGCGCCGCAACGCGTTCGGACGCCAGACCGAGTCCTTCGAGGCCGCCGTGGACATCGACGGCCTGGAGGGTGACCCCTTCGACGCGGTGTTCATCCGCGCGCCCTGGGTGGAGTCGGTCGGGCCCGGGGTCGAGGTGCTCGGCGCAGTGCCCGGCCCCGACGAGGCCGGTAGGATCGTCGCCGTACGGCAGGGCGGCCTGATGGCCACGTCCTTCCATCCCGAACTGACCGGCGACACGCGCATCCACCGCCTCTTCGTCGACATCGTGAAAGGACATTCATGAGCGGCCACTCCAAGTGGGCCACCACCAAGCACAAGAAAGCCGTCATCGATGCCAAGCGCGGCAAGCTCTTCGCCAAGCTGATCAAGAACATCGAGGTGGCCGCGCGTACCGGCGGTGGAGACCCCGACGGGAACCCCACGCTCTACGACGCCATCCAGAAGGCGCGCAAGAACTCCGTGCCGCTCGACAACATCGAGCGCGCCCGCAAGCGCGGCTCCGGCGAGGAGGCGGGCGGCGCCGAGTGGCAGACCATCATGTACGAGGGCTACGCCGCCGGTGGCGTCGCCCTGCTGGTGGAGTGCCTGACCGACAACCGCAACCGCGCCGCCTCCGAGGTGCGCGTGGCCGTGTCCCGCAACGGCGGCAACATGGCCGACGCCGGTTCGGTCTCCTACCTCTTCAACCGCAAGGGCGTCGTCATCGTGCCCAAGGAGGGCACCACCGAGGACGACGTGACCCTGGCGGTGCTGGAGGCCGGCGCCGAGGAGGTCGAGGACCTGGGCGAGTCCTTCGAGATCGTCTGCGAGGCCACCGACCTGGTCGCCGTGCGCACCGCGCTCCAGGAGGCGGGCATCGAGTACGACTCCGCCGAGTCCAGCTTCCTGCCGACCATGGAGGTCCCGGTCGACGCCGAGACCGCCAAGAAGGTCATGCGGGTGGTGGACGCGCTGGAGGACTCCGACGACGTGCAGAACGTCTTCACCAACGCCGACATCCCCGACGAGGTCATGGCCGAGATCAGCTGACCCTCCGGTCAGGCGACCTCCCGCAGCAGGTCGCGCACGCGCGCGGGCGCCTCGTGGAGTGCGAGGTGGCCCGCGCTCGCGATCGTGCGCACGTCGGTGCCCAGCAGTCTGCGCACCGCGCCGCGCAGCAGCGAGGGTGTGAAGACGCGGTCGTGGGCTCCGGTGGCCACCGTGACGGGGGTGCCCGACCAGTCCCGGAAGTCCTCGCCCCGCAGTATGCCCGGGACCGGGCTGGGGCGGCAGTGCCGCCCGACCAGGGTCGCCCACTCCGTGAGCGGGTGGGTCGCGCCGCCCGCGGCGACGGGCCCGCTGAGCAGGCCCAGGAGCCGCGAACTGGTCCGCTCACCGGGTGAGAGCCGCCAGGAGAACGTGGCGCGCAGCCTCTCGCCGTCCATGACGGGGGCGGCCAGGCCCGCCGGACCGACCAGCACGAGCCCCGCCACCAGCGGTGAGGGCATCGCCGCCAGGGCGGCCGCGGCGCCCGTCGAGTGCCCGAGCAGGATCACCGGTTCGGTGGTGACCTGGGGTAACAGCGCGTCCAGCCAGGCGCCGTAGGCGTCCGCCCGGCCGAGCAGGGGGCGCCGGGAGTCGCTCGTGCCCGGGTGTCCGGGCAGGTCGGCCAGGAGCACGGTCCGGTCGGCGCGCAGCACCCGCGCGGTCGCGACCAGGTTCGCCGACCCCAGGAGGGCCCCGGACAGCAGCAGGACGGGGGTCCCCGGCCCGCCCGGGAGGACGTGCACCCGCGTGGCGCGTCCGGCGGCGGTCACCGCCCCCGGCGAGCGCAGGTCGCGGGCGCCGCCCAGTGCGCGCTCGCACCAGGAGCGCACCGCGATCTCACCGGCGTCGGACCGGTAGATCCGGGTGAGGGACAGCGTGGACATCGTTCACCTTCTCGGGACAGGGGCGTCCCCGCCGGAGAGCCGGGACGCGGGGATGGGCGCGCGGGAACCCCGTGCGCGAGGGTCTGGCGGCACCGTTGACACCCCTGGACGGAGGCGCCTGGGCAGGCACCCCGTGCCCGGGGCCGGGCGCCCGTACGGCACAACCGCCTCCGCGTGACGTCGGACTCCCGCGAGCTGAGGCCGGTGGGCGGGCGGGCCCGTCCACCGGCTCCGCGTTCGGTGTCCGCGCGCGGAAGGGCCGGTGCCCCTCGGGGGCACCGGCGCCGACAGCGGGGGTTTCAGCGCAGCGGGTCGAGCGCCTCCAGCGCGCCCGGGCGGACGCCGGTCGCGATCTGCTCGGCCAGGAGGCCGCCGGTGACCGGGCCGTGCGTGAGCCCCCACATGCCGTGGCCGCCCGCGACGAAGACGCCGGGGGTGCGGGTGGCCCCCACCAGGGGCACACCGTCGGAGGTGACCGGCCTGGGCCCCACCCAGGCGTCGGTGCGCTCCTGCCAGCGCACCCCCCTGAGGTAGGGGGTGGCCGAGCGCTCGATGGCCTCGATCCGGCGCGGGTCGAGCGCGTCGTCGGGGTCCCGGAACTCCATCGTTCCGGCGACCCGCAACGCCCCCTGGTAGGGGGTGCACGCCACGCGGGCCTCCGGCAGGTAGACGGGGCCGGGCACCGGCTCGTCGGTGGGGACGGTGAAGGAGTAGCCCCTCCCGGCGCGGACCCGGGCGCGCACGCCGTGCTCGGCGGCCAGCCGGTCGAACCAGGCACCCGTGCACACCGCGACCGCGTCGGAGCGCAGCCGCTCGCCGTCGCCGGAGACGGTGACGACCGCGCCGCCCTCCCGGTGGACGCCGACCGCCTCGAACCCGGTGCGCACCCGACCGCCACGCTCGCGCACCGAGGCCGCCAGGTTGCGGACGAGGGCGCCGGGGTCCACGTGGCGCTGCCCGTCCAGGCGCACCGCCGCCCCCACGGCCCCCGAGGCGTGGGGGAGGACCTCGCGGACCGCCGCCCCGGTGAGGGCGGTGTGGCCGACGTCCAGCCCCGAGGCCGTGATCCGGTCCAGCTCGCGCAGGAGCGCGACGGCCGAACGCGGGGACCGGAACAGCGCGGTGACGGGCGCGGAGACCTCGGTAGTCTCCACACCGCCCTTGGCCAGGACGTCGAAGGCGTCCAGGGCCCCGGTGTTGAGGGGCAGGTTGGCGCGTACGGCCCTCTCCCAGGCGTCCCAGCGGCAGTGCGCGGCGAAGCGGGCCAGGAACAGCCACAGGTCCGGCGAGGGGGACAGCGGAACCGACAGGGGCGCGTCGCGGTCGAGCAGGGAGCGCAGGCCGTAGCGCAGCACGCCCGGCTCGTTCAGGGGGATGGCCAGGCCCGGCGAGAGCCATCCGGCGTTGCCCCAGGAGGCTCCGGAGCAGACCCCGTCCCGGTCCACGACGGTGACGCGGACGCCGCGTTCCTGGAGGAACCAGGCCGTCGACAGGCCGATCACCCCCGCGCCCACGACCAGCACGTGCTGGACCCCGCCGACACGCCCCACGTCCGCCATCGCGCCTGTTCCCCCTGTTCACCGTGTCCGTCGGTCCCCACCATGCTCGCTTTCCACCGCGGGGGCCTTGTCGGGAAGCGACAATCAGGTGTGGGGTTCCTGTGCCGACCAGACAAAGGAGGCGGCGGGGTCCGCGCCCGGATCAGGGCAGGCGGGAGAGCACCTCGGCGGTGAACTCGTCCGTGCCCGCGCTGCCGCCCAGGTCGGCCGTGCGCACGGGGGAGGAGGCCAGCACGGCGCGGACCGCGTCCATGACCTGCGCGCCCGCCTCGGGGTGGCCCAGGTGGTCGAGCATCATCGACGCCGACCAGATGGCCCCCAGCGGGTTGGCCAGCCCCTTGCCCGCGATGTCGGGCGCCGAGCCGTGCACCGGCTCGAACATCGACGGGTACTCGCGCTCGGGGTTGAGGTTGGCCGACGGAGCCACCCCGATACCACCCGCCACGGCGGCGGCCAGGTCGCTGAGGATGTCGCCGAACAGGTTCGAGCCCACGATGACGTCGAACCGCGCCGGGTCCAGGACGATCTTGGCGGCCAGGGCGTCGATGTGCTCCTGTTCCCAGGCCACCTCCGGGTGGCGCGCCGCGCGCTCGGCCACCAGCTCGTCCCAGAACGGCATGGTGTGCACGATGCCGTTGGACTTGGTGGCCGAGGTCAGCCTGCCGCCGCGCCGCCCGGCCAGGGCGAAGGCGTGGTCGAGCACCCGTTCCACGCCCATGCGGGTGAACACCGACTCCTGGAGGGCCGCCTCGTACGGGGTGCCCTTGTGGATCCGTCCGCCCACACGCGAGTACTCGCCCTCGTTGTTCTCGCGCACGACCACGAAGTCGACCTCGCCGGGCAGCGCCCGCGCGACCGGGCTGGGCACCCCCTCCAGGACGCTGATCGGCCGCAGGTTGACGTACTGGTGGAAGCCGCGGCGGATGGGGATGAGCAGCCCCCACAGCGACACGTGGTCGGGGACGCCGGGCCATCCCACGGCGCCCAGCAGGACGGCGTCGTGGTGGCGGATCCGGTCCAGGCCGTCGTCGGGCATCATGGCGCCCTCGGCCAGGTAGCGCGCGCAGGACCAGTCGAACTCGTCGTAGGAGAAGGAGAGCGCGTGGTGGGCGCCGATCCGGTCCAGGACGGCCCGGGCGGGCGGCAGGACCTCCTTGCCGATGCCGTCACCGGGGATCGTGGCGACGCGGTAGTGCTTCATGGCGGTGTCCTTCCGTGGGGTGTTCGGGGGCGTTCGGGCTCTGCGGGGCCCTCTTCTTCGTCCTCGTAGGGCCGGTCCGTCTCATCGCGTTGGGGCCGACGGGGCCCGGGCCCGGTCGAGGAGGGCCCGGCCGGGGGGCGGGGAGCCGCGCTCGGACGT
>NZ_QPFC01000739.1:0-2780 GCF_003427465.1 Nocardiopsis sp. TNDT3
GGGGCGGTCCCCCCGGCGGCCCCTCCCGCCCGCGTGGGCGGCGCCGTGGCCGCGCTGGTGGTGGCCGTCCTCAGCGCGGCGGCGTCGATCCTGATGATGTACCTGGGCTTCTGGTTCTTCCTGCTGGCGGTGAACGTGCCCGGGGTCTGGTTCGGCATCGCGACGCTGCGCAGGCTTCCCGACCCCGAACGGGTGGAGCGGTACATCCGGTACACCTGGGCCTGCAACTTCGCCTACTTCGCCCTGTTCGTCCTGTTCCTCATCCCGGTCGTCGTCCTGGCCATGGTGATGCTCATGTTCACCTCCTGACCGGGCCCCTGCCGGGTCCCCCCGGTGCCGCGCACCGCGCTCCACGGAAGGAGCACGGGCGTGGACCGGCGGCGCCACGGTCCTCCCCCGGGCGGCGGCACCGGCTGTCACGGAGGCGGCGCGTGCGGGGACCCGACCGGCGGCTACACCCCGTACGGCGGCCGCGGCGTCCCCGGGAGCGGCCGCGGTCCCGAACGGCCCGGTCAGCGGGGTCCACGAGAGCACGGGCCCCGCGGGCATGATCGGAGGCCCGGATGCGTTGCACCTGTGGCCGCCCCCGCCCCGCGAGATTGAAGGTCCGTGTTGTCCTGCCTGATCGTCCAGTCCGACAAGACGCTCCTGCTGGAGGTCGACCACGAGCTGGCCGGCGAGTGCCGCCGGGCCATCGCCCCCTTCGCCGAACTCGAACGCGCGCCCGAACACGTGCACACCTACCGGATCACACCGCTGGCCCTGTGGAACTCCCGTGCCGCCGGGCACGACGCCGAGCAGGTCGTGGACGCGCTGATCCGGTTCTCCAAGTTCCCGGTGCCGCACTCGCTGCTGGTGGACATCGCCGAGACGATGGACCGCTACGGGCGGCTGCGGCTCGTGGGCGACCCGCGGCACGGTCTGGTCCTGGAGTCCTCCGACCGCGCCGTGCTGGAGGAGGTCGTCCGCGCCAAGAAGCTCAAAGGCATGCTGGGCGAGCGGCTGGGCGAGGACTCGGTCGCCGTGCACCCGAGCGAGCGCGGCAACCTCAAGCAGGCGCTGCTCAAGATCGGGTGGCCCGCCGAGGACCTGGCCGGGTACGTGGACGGCGAGGCGCACCCCATCGACCTCGACCAGGACGGCTGGGAGCTGCGCGGCTACCAGAGGGAGGCCGCGGAGAGCTTCCACGCGGGCGGGTCCGGCGTGGTGGTCCTGCCGTGCGGCGCGGGAAAGACCGTGGTCGGCGCGGCGGCGATGGCCATGACCGGGGCGACCACGCTCATCCTGGTGACGAACACGGTGTCGGTGCACCAGTGGAAGACCGAGCTGCTGCGGCGCACCTCGCTGACCGAGGACGAGATCGGCGAGTACTCGGGCACCCGCAAGGAGATCCGCCCCGTCACCATCGCGACCTACCAGGTCATGGCGGCCAGGCGCAAGGGCGTGTACACGCACCTGGAGCTGTTCGACGCCCGCGACTGGGGCCTGGTCGTCTACGACGAGGTGCACCTGCTGCCCGCGCCGATCTTCCGGATGACCGCCGACCTCCAGGCCCGGCGCCGACTGGGCCTGACCGCGACCCTGGTGCGCGAGGACGGCCGCGAGGGCGACGTGTTCTCGCTGATCGGCCCCAAGCGCTACGACGCGCCGTGGAAGGACATGGAGAACCAGGGGTGGATCGCCCCCGCGGACTGCGTCGAGGTGCGGGTGGACCTGTCGGAGGCCGAGCGGCTGGCGTACG
Organism: Nocardiopsis sp. TNDT3; assembly: GCF_003427465.1. Classification (NCBI taxonomy): domain Bacteria; kingdom Bacillati; phylum Actinomycetota; class Actinomycetes; order Streptosporangiales; family Nocardiopsidaceae; genus Nocardiopsis; species Nocardiopsis sp. TNDT3. Next base: position 1,742 of record NZ_QPFC01000739.1, read on the forward strand.
CGACCGCCGAGCCGGAGGACCGCTACCGGTTCTGCGCCTCCTCCGAGACCAAGACCTCGGTGGTCCGGGAGATCGTGGAGCGCCACCCCGATGAGCAGGTGCTGGTCATCGGCTCCTACATCGACCAGCTGGACGAGCTCGGCGCGTCGCTGGGCGCGCCGGTGATCAAGGGCGAGACCCGCAACAAGGAGCGCGAGCGCCTCTTCGACGCCTTCCGCTCCGGGGACCTGCGGACGCTGGTGGTGTCGAAGGTCGCGAACTTCTCCATCGACCTGCCCGAGGCCGGTGTCGCGGTGCAGGTGTCGGGGTCCTTCGGCTCGCGGCAGGAGGAGGCGCAGCGGCTCGGCCGGGTCCTGCGCCCCAAGGCCGACGGCCGCGCCGCCCGCTTCTACGCGGTGGTGGCGCGCGACACCCTCGACCAGGACTACGCCGCGCACCGGCAGCGCTTCCTGGCCGAGCAGGGGTACGCCTACCGGATCACCGACGCCGGCGACCTGCTGTCGGGCGAGGAGATCTGACCGGGGCGGGCGGCCCCGCACGCGGCCCGGCGGGGCGCGTCCGGCCGGGGTTCGCGTCGCTCAGAAGGACGGCAGACCGCCCATGACGTAGGTGCCCGCGGCGATCCCCCAGGCCACCAGGGAGTAGCTCAGGGTTCGGGTGCGCAGGAGCCGGTCGCCCCGCACGGACGGCGCGGTGAAGGCCGCCACGAGGAGCGCCATGCCGAGCAGGGCGGGGATGGCGGAGGCCAACGCGAAGAGCTGGGTCTGGGCGGCGCACGCGGTGTAGCCGGATGTGCCGGGATCACCACAGAACACGTCGTTCCCCGATCGTTCGGTGCGGTCGGTACTCCCCGACCGTACCGTTTCGGCGGGGGCGCGCCGTCAACGGCCGCAGTCGGACATCCGCCGAGTCGGATTCGGTTTTTGGCGCCACACACCCCGTTCGCTCTTTACACGAACCCCTTCCGTGTCCAATCATGAGGGCACAGCAGCTCCCCCCAGCGGCCAGGAGGTCCTCCCCATGCCCGTCTCCCCCGCCC
>NZ_QPFC01000740.1:0-2478 GCF_003427465.1 Nocardiopsis sp. TNDT3
CCGGTCGGGCCCTTCCCCTCCCCGCGGAGGAGGGGGACTACTTCCAGGAGGCCTCGGCGAACTGCTCCTGGGTCAGCGGGCTGACGTTGGGCGGGTTGACGTTCGCGGAGAAGGCGATGGACGGCGGGGAGCTGGAGATGGGCAGCCCCGGCAGGATGTCCATGATCTGGTTGTTCAGGTCCTGGTAGGCGGCGACGCGCTCCTCCTGGTCCGGGTTGGTGCTCGCCTCCTCCATGGCCTCGAACAGGTCCTCGTCACGGAAGCCGAACTCGCTGTTGTACTGGGAGAACCAGGTGCCGATGAAGTTGTAGGCGTCGTTGTAGTCGCCGGTCCAGCCGAGCAGGTACAGCGGGCACTCACCCGAGTTGGTGCGCGGCACGTACTCGGTCCACTCGTAGGTGACCGGCTCCACGGTGACGCCGACCGCCTCCAGGTCCGCGGCGATGACGTCGAAGATGTCGCGCGGCGCGGGCATGTAGGGGCGGGTGACGTCGGTCGGGTAGCAGAACTCCAGGGTCAGGTCCTCCTGCCCGGCGTCCGCCAGCATCTCCCTGGCCAGTTCGGGGTCGTACTCGTAGGTCTGCACGTCCGGGGACCAGCCGTCGAGGGTGTCGGGGTGGAACTGGCTCGCGACCTCGCCGCCCTCGGGCAGGATCGTGTCGACGATGCGCTGGCGGTCCACGGCGTGGGCGAGGGCCTGGCGCACCTCAAGGTCGGCGAGCGCCTCGCTGGCCTCCTGCTGGTAGGCCATGTACAGGACGTTGAACACGCCGCGGGTGGGCACCTGGAACCCGGCCTCGGACAGGGGGGCGACGTCGGCGGGGGCGACCAGGTCGTAGCCGTGGATGTCACCCGCCTCCAGGGCCTGGCGGCGGGCGGTCTCGTCGGGGATCGCGCGCAGGATCATCGTCTCGAAGCCCGCGGCCTCACCCCAGTAGTCGTCGAAGCGCTGGAGGGTCACCTCGGCCTGGTCGTGGTCCCACTCCTGGACGGTGAAGGGCCCGGTGCCCGCGACGGTTCCGGCCGTCTGGGTGTACTCGGGGAGGGTGAAGTTGCCCTCCTCGCCGGTGATCTCGGCGTCGGCGATGGCCTCCAGCGTGCTGGGGCTCATGATGCCGAACGAGGCGAGGCTGAAGCCGCCGGGGAAGATCGAGGAGTACTCGTCGATCGTGATGACCGCGGTCAGCTCGTCGGTGGCCTCGCAGGAGACGTACCGGGACTCGGCGAGGTCCTCGCTCTCGTTCTCCGCGAAGCCGCCGAAGATCGACTGCCAGTAATAGGAGTTGTTCGAGCTCTGGAAACCGCCGGTGAGGTTGTACCAGCGGTCGAAGTTGGCGCAGACCGCCTCGGCGTTGAACTCGTCGCCGTCGTGGAACAGGACGCCGTCGCGCAGGTGGAAGGTCCAGACGGTGCCGTCCTCGGACTGCTCCCAGTCCTCGGCGAGTCCGCCGACGATTTCGGTCCCACCCGATTCGTGTTCGAGAAGGGTTTCGAATACCTGCCTGCTGTAACGGAAGGTCTCACCGTCACTGGTGAGGAAGGGGTCGAGGGTTTTGATGTCGCCCGCGGAGGCGAAGACGAAGGGTTCCGACGCGTCGGTCCCCCCGCCCTCGCGGTTACTCTCGGCGCACGCCGTGGCCACCAGCGTGAGCGCGGCCGCGGAGGCCAGGAGGGCCAGCGGCTTTCGGAAAGGCTTCCTGAACATGGTCCACCTCAGTGCGGGGCCCGGCAGGCCCTGGAACGATTGAGTGGACCCTAGACCGCTCCGAGAGCGACTGTGAAGATAGACAGCTGGGTATTAATACAACCGTTTCCCATCTGTGCCGTGATCCATGGGCGCATTTTCGGATACGAGTTGTCGAACAGATGAACGCACTATCACGTGATACTTCACGGCAACACCCCCGTAACCCGGGGAAAAGAATTTTCCCCGCCACCTGATATCGGATGATCGGATGAAAGGGTGTGTTTTCCGGGGCCGCGAACCCGCCCCGGAGCCCGGACACCGGTGTCGGTGGAGGCACCGGGCGGGCCTATGATCTGCCAATGACCACACCGCTTGACGACGCGGCGCTGACCGCGTTCCTCGAGGGCCAGGAGGCCTCCTGGCTGGCCGAACAGCTGATGCTGGTGGCCGACGAGGATCCCATCACCAGGATCCGGCTGACCGCCGCGGCCGGATCCGAGAGTGCCGTGGACGAGGCGCGGGCCGCCGTCCTCGCCATCGTCGCGGACCACCTCCCGCAGGAGGCCGCCCAGTCCCCCGACGACGGCGACGCCCTGCACCGGGCGCTGGACCTGCTGGACGACCTGGCCGACTACGGTTTCGAGGACGAGTCGGCCGACATCGCGGACGAGGCCAGGGAGATCTACCTGGGCCGCCACGGGGAGGACGACAGCGACCACCTGGCGCGGCTGCACGCGGCCGCCGACGGCGAGGACGACGAGGAGTAGCGCGGGAGGGGGCCGACGGCGCTC
>NZ_QPFC01000741.1:0-5885 GCF_003427465.1 Nocardiopsis sp. TNDT3
GCTGGAGGCCGACGCCGACGAGCTGCTGGAGACGTTCGGCACGGCACCCACCCCGGCGGACTCCATCCCCCGGCGGCCCAACGAGCGGCTGCGCCCCGGAGGCAGCGGCACGCCCGCCCCGCCGGAGGAGACCGACCCGCGCAAGCTCGCCGCAAAGATCCCGCGGCGCTGAAACCGAACCGCCCCGTGCCTTCGCCATGACGGCCGGCGGCGCCAACCCGAAGGAGAGTCATGGCGAACGAGTTCATCAAGGCCGAGAAGGTCGTGAGCACCGCGCTCGGACTGCTGGAGCGCGAGGTCGTGCTCCCCAACCTGGTGTGGCGCGACGCCGGAGGCGACTTCCGCGGCGCCAAGGGCGACACCATCACGGTCCGTCTGCCCAGCTACTTCAAGGCCAAGAAGCGCCCCCTGCGTTCCGGGGCGCCGCGAGTCAAGAGCCAGCTGACCGAGCGGGCCGTCCCGGTGACCCTGACCACCGACATCTACGGGGACATCCCCATCACCGACGAGGAGCTGACCCTCGACATCGCCGACTTCGGTACCCAGGTCCTGAACCCGACCCTGTCCGGTGTTGGCCGGGCCCTGGAGGAGGAGCTGGTCGAGACCATCACCGGCGCCACCTACGCCCACACCCTGACCCTGGACACCGTCGACCCGTTCGACACGTTCGTGGACGCCCGCGAACGGCTGAACAACGCGCGGGTCCCGTTCTCCGGGCGAGCCGTGGCCGTCGGCTCCGCGGTGGAGTCCGCCATCCTCAAGAGCGACCACTTCAACAAGGTCGACCAGTCCGGCAGCGACAACGCCCTGCGCGAGGCCATCGTCGGCCGCATCGCCGGGTTCGACGTGGTGTCGGTCCCCGCGCTGGCTCCGGACGAGGCGTTCGCGTTCCACCAGACCGCCTACGTGCAGTCCGCGATGGCTCCGGTCATCCCGGCCGGTGCGCCGTGGGGGGCGACCCAGAGCTTCAACGGGTTCGCCGTGCGCACCGTGCGCGTGTTCGACCCGGACGAGGTGGAGGACCGCTTCATCCTCGACGCCTGGACCGGCACCGACATCGTCACCGACGTCGGCCACCTGGACCCCGTCACCGGCATCTTCGAGCCCGCGGAAAACCCGGAGGAGTCCGGCGCGGAGGAGCACTTCATCCGCGCGGTCAAGATCGAGATGGGCTCGGTCTGACCATGGACGTCGTGTACGTGGTGGGTCCGCAGAAGCGCAGCGAGGAGCTGCGCTACTCGCTCCGTGCGCTGGCCGCCCATGTGCCCCACGACCGTGTGTGGATCGTGGGGCACATGCCCCGGTGGGTGCAGGGCGTGAGGCACATCCCGCGCGCCCAGTTCTCCACCAAGTGGGCGAACTCGACGGCCAACATGCGGGCCGCGTGCGGGCATCCCGAGGTGTCGGACGAGTTCATCTACATGAACGACGACTTCTTCACCATGCGGCCCGTCGACCAGATCCCCGTGCTGCACAGGGGCCCGGTCGCCGACGTGGCCGCCCGCACCCCGCACAGCCGCTACCGGGCGGGGATGCTCGCGACCGCCCGCGCCCTGCACGCCCTGGGCGTGGCTGAGCCGCTGAGCTACGAGCTGCACGTCCCGATGGTGGTGGACAAGGCCCGGATGCTCGACGCGCTGTCGCGCCCGCAGGTGCGCGGAATCCCGGTGGTCCACAAGCGCACCCTGTACGGGAACCTCGCGGGCATCGGCGGCGAGCAGGTAGCCGACGTCAAGGTGCACTCCGCGTCCCAGGCTGCGCCATCGGGCGACCCGCTGTTCATCTCCACCAACCCGGGCGCGTTCACCGACGGCCCGGTCGGCCGCCTCATCCGCGCCGCGCTCCCGGACCCGTGCCGCTACGAGGACGACTACGAGCCGCTCCCCGATCCCGGGCCCGAGGACGACCAGGAGGAGACCGAGCAGGCGCCCGAGCCGGAGGACGCGCCCCCGGCCGAGTCGCCGCCGGAGGCCGCTCCCCCTGGGCGGCCCATGGCCCGCGCGTCCAAGGCGGCGTGGGTGGACTACGCCGTCGACCAGGGCCACGACCGCGAGGCCGCCGAGGCGCTGACCAAGGCGGAACTCCAGCAGATCGGAGGCTGACCCATGGCCACCCTGCCACCGCTGGTGACGCTGGAGGAGTTCGGCACGTGGGTCGGTGAGGAGCTGACCGGCAACGACCAGGCCGCGATGGTGCTCGCTGCCGCGTCCGCGCTCGTGCGCGCTGAGGCCCGCCGCACGTGGGTGGGCGAGGATGGCCACCTCGCCGAGGTGCCCGAGCAGGTCCGCACCATCACCCTGGAGTCCGCAGCCCGTCGCTGGCGCAACCCCGAGGGGTACACCGGCGAGACCGACGGCGATTACAACTACCGCCAGGACGCCGAGAACGCGAGCGTCTACCTGCTGGAGCCCGAACGGGACATCCTCGCCCGCCTCCGGCGCCCCCGCTCGGGCCTGTGGACCCTGGCCACCACCCGCGGTGAGATCCCGTGGCGGTCCAACTACCACCACGTCCTGGACTGAGAGGAGGCTCTCGTGTCGCTGCTCGACACCGGCAACGAACTGGTGGAGGTCTGGCCGGAGACCACCTCCACGGACCCTGACGGCAACCCCGTCCGAATTCCGGCCGCCGACCCGGTCCAGGTGCGCGCCCGCGTGCAGCCGGTCTCCTCCAACGACGTGGCCGCGGCCGGGCAGCAGACCGTGGCCCGGTACCGGCTCATCACCCGGGAGGCTCCGTTGGGGCCGTGGGCGCGGGTGCGCTGGGATGGCCGGGACTGGGACATCGACGGCGAACCGCTGCGGTCGAACGGCAGCCGCCGAACCCGGCACGTCCAGGCGATCCTCAAGGCCCGAGGGGCAGGTGAAGCGTGATGGCTCGCGTGGACAAGAACTGCAACGCCAAGGTCGCCCGCCTGCCTGGCGTCAAGGGTGCCGTGCGCGACCGCGCGGAGATCCTCGCGAGGCGGGCCCGCGGTCTCCTCGCCGCTCACCGGGAGACCGGCCAGGCCCGGATCGTCGTCACCAAGGGCAAGATCGACGCCTTCGTGTCCCTGGAGGACCCGAACGCCGCGGCGATCGAGTACGGGCGCGAGGCCGGGGTGTCCTCGTCTGGTCGCCCGTATGCCGCCCAGGAGGGCCTGTACATCATCCACCGCACGATCGGGGCGCGCTGATGGCCGACCACACTGAGGACTGCTACCTCGACCCCGCCCATCACGTGTGCGCGGTCGCCCGCGCTGGTCGCGCCGAGGGGGCACTCGGCGAGGCCCGCGCGGTCGCCGCCGACGCCCTGGCTTCGCTCCGCGACGCGGGCGTCGACCAGGCGGCGCTCACCCGTGTGCACGCCCTGGTGACCGAGTTCGAGCGGGACCTGGAGGTCAAGGGCGAGGACTGGCACCCGCGCACGAGGTCCCTGGCCACCCAGGTCATCGCTCAGCTGCGTGCCGCCCTCAGCGACACGGCAGGGAGCGGCTGATGGCCCGCCGGTTCGCGCCAGCCACCTCGCTCGTGCTGGAGATCCTGCGCCCCGCCCTGGCCCCGGTCGAGGTGTACAGCCTGATGCCGGACCTGACCTTGACCCCGCCGCCCGTGGTGATGGCCCGCCGCGTGCCCGGCGGCGGCGCCTACGACCCGCGCGGTTACGACCAGGCCGTCATCGACGTGCAGTGCTGGCACACCACCGACCGGGCCGCCGACGACCTCGCCGACACCTGCCGGACCGCGCTGTTCACCGCGTGGCGCACCCAGCACGTCGTGCCCGGCATGGGCCACATCGGCCACTACGAGGAGCGATCCGCTCCGGCGCTGCTGCCCGACTCCGCGTCTGGCCGCGGCTCCACCACTCCGAAGGGCGTCTACCGCTACCAGGCGACCTACGTCCTCGGGCTGCGCCCGCGCCGGGCCGCCTGACCGCGCCCCTGCGCGCAGATCCGCACCTGTCCTGTCACACCTGCCCGTAGGAGGCATGCCATGGCGCTTGATGACGACGCCGATCTCGTCCCAGCCGTAGGCGAGTACTGGTTCCACCCGGTCGAGAACACCCCGCCGCCCGCCGACGAGGACACCCCGACCGCCGAAGGCTACGGCGACCTCGGCCACACCGCGCTGGAGGACCCGTTCGCGATCAACGGCGAGGGCGGCGAGGAGACCGTGCTCGGCACCTGGCGCAACCGGTCCAAGCGCACCGTGTACTCCCCCCGGGTGGACCGGGTCGCGTTCGTGCTCCAGCAGTGGACCGAGGACAACTACAAGCTGTACTACGGCGCGAACGCCGAACTGGATCCGACCACCGGGTACGTGATGGTGCCCGACAACCCGGTGCCCGTCACCGGCACCCTGTGGACGCTCATCCGCGACGGCGACGAGACGTTGCCGCTGTGGTTCCCGCGGGTGTCCATCTACCGGGCCGACGACATCACCGCCGACCCCCAGGCCCTCATGGGCCTGCCGGTGCGCGCGACCATTCTGGGCCGCTCCGGCCAGAAGGACCTGTACGGCCTCAAGCCCAAGAGCAAGCCCACCTCCAGCTCCTGAGGGAGCCCACCTGACCGGGTGGCGCACGGCGCGGATCCCGTGCGCCACCCGCCCATGCCCTCGATCCGCGCCCCGTGAGGAGATCCGCCATGTCCTACGACCTGTCCCACCTGAGCGAACCCAACGCCGCCAAGCCGTTCACCGTGACCCTGCCCGACGGCGAGCTGGCCCTACGCCCGGTCGTTGCCCTGCCCACCGAGGGCCAGGCCGCGATGCTGCGCCTGTCCGGCCGTCTCGCGGAGGTCGCCGGTGACGACGTCGGCGATGACGGCGTCGCCAGCATGGACCTGGCCGTCATGACCCGGGCGCTCGCCGACTCCCTGCCCGACGTGGACGCGCTGCTGCGCGCAGCGTGCCCGTCCAAGGCCGCGGCGAACAAGCTGCTGAAGCTGGTCAACGGGTCGCTGATGGACAAGATCGGCCTGGTCGTGGCCTACATCGGCCAGGAGCAGGCGGGGGAAGCCTCGCCCTCCGCGAGCTGATCGGCACATACCGGGCGGAGCTGTACGCCGACCTGCGCCGCTACTACCAGCACGACCTGGCAGAGACGGTGGCAGGCCGTGGCATACGCCCGGGGCTCGTGCTCGATCTCGTGGAGGGCCTGCCCGACGATTCCGCCACCGTGGCCGCGATGAGGGGCGGCCGCCAGTGGCGCGGATGGACCCGGCAGGTAGCAGTGACCGCTGACGTGTTCGACGCCGTCAACGGCACCACGCGCGCCGCCGGGCGATGGAAGCGTCACCCGCCGAAGATCCCCCCGTACCCGAGGCCCAAGCCCGCGGGCAAGGCCGGGAAGAAGACGCGGCGCGGCCAGTCCATCGCGGACGTGCGCCGGGCGTTCGGCATCCCCGAACTGCCGCCGCACATCCCCCCACCACAACCGAAGAAGAAGTAGCGGCGGGCCGCCGCGCGACCAGTGAAGGGGGTGCGCGGTGGCCACCACACGCATGGTCGGCCGGGTGTCGGTGCGGGTCATGCCCGACACCCGAAGGTTCCGGGGCGACCTGGTCAAGGACCTGGAGAAGCTGGAGCGGTCGCTGACTCTGTCGATCCCGACCCGGATCGACACCAAGCGCGTCGCGAAGGACGCCGCGCGGGTCAAGGCCGACGTCGAGCGCCAGCTCGGGTCGGTCCGCGTTGGCGTGAACGTCGACACCGGCCGCGTCGAGCGCCAGCTGGACACTGCCGCCCGCCCCCGTAAGGCCGAGGTCGAGCCGGAGGTGGACGGGGTCGCGCTCGCCCGCGCCCGCCGCACCCTGGACGGGCTGGCCCGCTCCACCAGCCGCGTCGTCGGCGGAGCGGTCGGGATCGGCGCTGGCGCCGGAGGGATCTCCGCACTGGCCGCCGGCG
>NZ_QPFC01000075.1:0-2196 GCF_003427465.1 Nocardiopsis sp. TNDT3
GAAGCCGGTGGAGGCGGGGCCGCTGGAGGGGGAGCCGGTCGAGCCCTCGGGTTCGGGGTCCACCGGGCGCACGACGTCGGGCTCGGCCGGGACCGAGGAGTCCCACCAGGGATCCCCGTCGTCCTCCTCGCCGTCCTCCATCGCCGCCGGACTCTCGGCGACCCCCGGTCCCGACGCGCCCGGGGGCGTCCCGTCCGCACCGGGAGCTGCGGTGTCGGCCCCGGCCGCGTCGGCCGCGGCCGGTTCACCCGGGACCCCGGGCTCGGGCTCGGGCTCGTCGTCAACCTCCCACCGGGGAGCCTCGTCGCCCTCGTCCTCCGCCGCCTGGTCGGTCCGGACCGTGTCGGCCCGCCCCGCCTCCGCGGTTTCCGGCCGCGGCGCGACGGTGACGGCGGCCTCGGGCCCGGGTTCCGGACCGGACTCGGCGGGACTGGGCTCAGCTTCGAGCCCGGGCTCGGGTTCGGACTCGGGAGGGGCCTGCTCCAGCAGTAGCGCCTCGGCGAACTCCTCCACGCTCCGCGTCCGCCGCTCCGGGTCTTTGGCCATCGCGCGGCGCAGGACGGAGAGCAGCCACCCGGGCACGTCGTCCCGGGGCAGCACGGGCGCCGGAGCCGTGAGCAGACGGGACCGGTACTCCTCCAGCGTGACGAGCGCTTCCGCTCCGTCGTCGAACGGCGCGTACCCGGCCAGCAGGGCCCACAGGGTGGAGGCGAGCCGGTAGACGTCCGACCAGGGGCCGGGGGCGCCTCCGCGCAGCTCCTCGGGCGGGGCGTGCTCCAGGGCCGCCCTCGCGTAGTACACGGGTGGGAAGGGGTGGTCCCGGGGCAGCGCCGAACCGAAGTCGATCAGGACCGGTCCGTCGTCCGAGCGCAGGACGTTGGCGGGGGTCACCGCGTGGTGCAGCAGGTCGAACGCGTGCACGGCCCGCAGCGCCTGGGCGACGGCCTTCCCCACCGTGAGGACCTCGTCCACCGTGAGCGGACCGCCCCGCCCCAGGATCTCGGCGTAGCTGCCGTCCGGGCAGTCCTCCGTCACCACGTACGGTCGGCCCGACTCGGTGGTGCCGGACTGGAGCAGGGGTTGGACGCCCGGATCGGACGAGAACTCGTTCCACAGCTCGGCCTCGCCCGGCCGTCCGGCCCGCGGGCGCCGTCCGGGGAACTTGACCACCACGGGGGCGTCGTCGGGCGCGCGTCGGGCGCGGTACAGGACCGCGTCCGCGCCGCGGTACAGCGTCGTCAGGGAGTGCACGTCCGGTACGGGCGACGGCTCCGGAGCGGGTCGGCTTCTCCTCATTCCGTGCCTCCTGGCCTTGGGTGCCGAGAACGTCCTTCCGGGCGGCCGAGGGGCCTCCGCCCGCTACGGCGGGGCGGCCTCGGTAACCCGCGACCGGATCGTCCCACGACAGGGCCGGTCGTCCTCGGCTGGTGCCCGGCCGCCGACCGGGTACGGCCCCGGTTCGGGGGTGCGGCCGGCGGGAGCACGCGGACGCCGGTGGACCGGTCCCCGGCACCGTGCCGCCACCGCGGTGCGCGGCGGCAGGCGGTCGTCGGGGACGGGTGCGGCCGTGTCGGCCGGGGGCACGGCGCCGACCCCCGCACCGCTCTGGGAGGGTAGCGCATGGGCGTGACGCCCGGAAGGGGCCGGGGACCGGGGCCCGGCGGTGTTCGTGGTGACCGCTCCGCGGCGGGGTCAGGCGCTCGCCGCCGTGCTCACCGGCGGTACGCGGTCCCGGGCGTCCGGGCGCACGCGACCCCCACCGGTCACGTGGACCTTCCGTCCCTGTCGATACCCGTGTTCTGGCGGCGCCGCCAGTCCCTGCTGTTCTCCCCCGTCCTGCGACCGGTCACCGGTCTCTCGGCTTTCGAGGGCCGATCCGCCTCGGCCCTGTTGCGCTCCATGTTCCTCTCGATCGCCCGTTGGAGGAAGTTCTTCCTTCCTCCCACCTGGTTCGCGTCACGCGTGGCGGAGCCGCCCGAACCGCTCGTGCGGGACCCCTCGCTGCCGGGCGTCGGGTTCCGGGGCATGGGCTTGGGCTCGAAGGGGTTCTTCACGTACCTGCTCCCTCTCTCGCGGTGCGGCGGGGGCAGGGCCGTCTGCGGCGGAGTGTAACGAACGGAGTCGCCCCCGGGAAGGCACGTCGCCGGGTTCCCCGCGAGGAGCGGACACCGCCGGGCCCGGAGCGCGCTCCGGGCC
>NZ_QPFC01000742.1:0-7608 GCF_003427465.1 Nocardiopsis sp. TNDT3
GCATCACCGTGAGGCACATCCGGGTCTCCACCAGACCCTCGTCAGCTGCGCGGGCAACAGCCGCCTGGAGCGCATGGCGCAGACGCTGCTGGTGGAGACCCGGATGTGCCTCACGGTGATGCAGGACGTGTACCCGGAGCCGGAGGAGCTCCTGGACGAGCACCGCCGCATCCTGGACGCGATCGTGGACGGGGCGGAGGAGGAGCTGCTGCGCCTGATCGAGGCGCACATGGTGGACACGGTCGAGCGCATCAACGGCGAGGGCGGGGAGTCCGTCCCCGAGGCATAGGACGCCCGCGGAACACGGACGCGCCCGTGCCGGTGCGCGGCGCCGACGCCCGGAGTGCCCCTGGGCACGGTCGTGCCGTGCCGCCGCCCGGCGCCGCCGCCCGACCCGCGCTGGCCGGAAACGTCACCGGTGTGACGCAAGGGGCCTGAACTGCGTCTTAGCCGATGTCGGCGCTCGAACCCCGCTATGAGTACGAGATCACGGCGAACAGGATCGCGGGGCGCCGCGTCGCCTCCGTCACTCCCGCAGCCGGTACCTGGCCAGGATGCGCTCCCTGGCCTCCTCGAAGCTCATCTCACCGCGTGCGATCCGCTCCAGGTCCGCCCGCGCCTCCGGCGACGGTTCACCGCCCGCCGCCCTGACGGAGGCCAGAGCGGCGGCGGTGTCACCGTCGTCGGGGATCCGTGTGCCCATGGGGCGAGCGTAGGCGGTGCCGCGCCCGAGGCACAGTCGAACCTCCGGATCGCCCGGATATCCGGTCAGATTCCGCCGATGCCGACGTACTTGGTCTCCAGGAACTCGTCGATGCCGACCCGGCCGCCCTCGCGGCCCAGACCGGAGTGCTTGACCCCGCCGAAGGGCGCGGCCGGGTTGGAGACCACGCCCTGGTTGAGGCCGACCATGCCGGTCTCCAGGTTCTCGCTGACCCGCAGCGCCCGGTTGAGGTCGCGGGTGTAGACGTAGCTGACCAGTCCGTACTCGGTGTCGTTGGCGGCCCGCAGCACCTCGTCCTCCGTCTCGAAGGGCAGCACGGGGGCCACCGGGCCGAAGATCTCGGTGGTGGACAGCTCGGCCTCGAAGGGCACGTCGGCGAGCACGGTGGGCTTGTAGAAGTGGCCCGGACCGTCGCCGGGGCCGCCGCCGACCAGCACGCGGGCGCCCTTGCCGACGGCGTCGTCCACCAGGCCCTGCACCTTGTCGCGGGCCTTGTCGTCGATGAGCGGGCCCACGTCGACGCCCTCGTCCACGCCGCGGCCCAGGCGCAGCGCGCCCATGCGGCGGCTGAGGCGCTCGGCGAACTCCTCGGCGATGCCCGCCTGGGCGTAGATGCGGTTGGCGGCGGTGCAGGCCTCGCCGATGTTGCGCATCTTGGCGAGCATCGCGCCGTCCACGGCGGCGTCCATGTCGGCGTCGTCGAAGACCAGGAAGGGCGCGTTGCCGCCCAGCTCCATGGAGGTGCGCAGAACCTGCCCGGCGCTCTGTTCGAGGAGCTTGCGGCCCACGGCGGTGGAGCCGGTGAAGGAGACCTTGCGGATGCGGCCGTCGCTGAGCAGGGGCTCGGTGACCGAGCCCGGATCCGTGGTGGGGATGACACTGAGGACGCCCTCGGGGAGCCCGGCCTCGGAGAGGATGCCCGCCAGCGCGAGGGCGGACAGGGGCGTCTGGTGGGCGGGCTTGAGGATCATGGTGCACCCCGCGGCGATGGCGGGGCCGATCTTGCGGGTGCCCATCGCCATGGGGAAGTTCCAGGGGGTGATGAGCATGCAGGGGCCGACCGCCTGGCGCATGACCAGGAAGCGGGACTTGCCGTCGGGGGAGGTGGAGAACCCTCCCTCGATGCGCACGGCCTCCTCCGAGAACCAGCGCAGGAACTCGGCGGCGTAGGCGATCTCGCCCCGGGCCTCGGCGAGGGGCTTGCCCATCTCCAGGGTCATCAGGACCGCCAGGTCCTCCCGGCGCTCCATGAGCAGCTCGTAGCCCCGGTACAGGATCTCGCCGCGGTCCCGGGGCGCCGTGCGCATCCAGTCGGCCTGGGCCCGGTGCGCCGCGTCCAGGGCGTCGAGCGCGTCCTCCTTCCCCGCGTCCGCGACCTCGCAGAGCACCTCACGGGTGGAGGGGTCCTCCACCTCGAAGGCGTTCCCGGAGGCGGCGTCGCGCCACGTCCCGCCGATGAACAGCCTCTTGTCCACCTGCGCGACGACCCGTGCTTCCTGATCCGACATGTTCGCTACTCCCCGGTCGAGATTCGGCCTGTGGTCAGAACTGCCCAACGTGCGCCCACTGGACACCGTCGCCGCACGGATGTTTCCATAGCAGCGTCGATTGTCAACAATCCTACGGAACACGCGACACGGAATCGAGGCCACGCATGGCGGAGCTCTCCCCGATCCTCAAGCAGGCGACACCGGTCGTCGCCGCCCGAGGCGAGGGCGCCTACATCTACGACGAGGACGACCGCCGCTATCTCGACTTCACCGCCGGCATCGGCGTCACCAGCACCGGCCACTGCCACCCCCGCGTCGTGGCCGCCGCGCGGGAGCAGGTGGGGACCCTGGTCCACGGCCAGTACACCACCGTGATGCACCGGCCGCTGCTGCGGCTCACCGAGCGGCTGGGCGAGGTGCTGCCCGCCGGGCTCGACCGGCTGTTCTACGTGAACTCGGGCAGCGAGGCCGTCGAGGCCGCCCTGCGGCTGGCCCGGCAGGCGACCGGTCGGCAGAACGTCATCGTGTTCCAGGGGTCCTTCCACGGGCGCACCATGGGCGCCGCGTCGCTGACCACGTCCGGGGTCAAGATCCGCGCGGGCATCGGCCCGCTGATGCCCGGCGTGGTGGTCTCGCCGTTCCCCTACGCCTACCGGCTGGGCGTGTCCGAGGCCGACGCGGTCGCGTACGCGCTGCGCGAGCTGGACTACCTGTTCGCCACGGTGACCTCGCCCAGGGACACCGCCGCCGTGTTCATCGAGCCGGTGCTGGGCGAGGGCGGCTACGTGCCGGTGCCCTCGGCCTTCCTCCAGGGGCTGCGCGAGCGCGCGGACCGGCACGGGTTCCTGCTGGTCGCGGACGAGGTGCAGACCGGCTTCGGGCGCACGGGCACGTTCTGGGGCCACGAGCCCTCGGGCATCCGGCCGGACGTGGTCATCACCGCCAAGGGACTGGCCAGCGGCTTCCCGCTGTCGGCGATCGCCGCCCCCGCCGCGATCATGGAGAAGGCCTGGCCCGGCTCCCAGGGCGGGACCTACGGCGGCAACGCGGTGTCCTGCGCCGCCGCCCTGGCCACCCTGGACGTGATCCAGGAGGAGGGCCTGGTGGAGAACGCCGCGCGCATGGGCGAGCGGCTGCGCCTGGGCCTGGAGAAGGTGGCGGAGGCCAACCCGGTCATCGGCGACGTGCGCGGCCGGGGGCTGATGCTCGGCAACGAGTTCACCGCCGCCGACGGCTCGCCGGACGGCGCCACCGCGCTGCGCGCCCAGCAGGCCGCGGCCCGGCACGGACTCCTGCTGCTCACCTGCGCCCCCGAGGGGAACGTGGTGCGGATGATCCCGCCGCTCATCGTCGACGGCGACCAGGTCGACAGCGCGGTGTCGCTGTGGGCCGCCGCCGTGGAGGAGGCCGTCGCGGGCTGAGGCGAGATTCGTGACCACCGCCCCGGTACGGATTCCGTGCCGGGGCGGTAACGTGCGGTACGGACTCCCCGAGAAACCGCGCGTCCGAAACGCGTGTCCGAAACGGAGGGGGCCGAGCGCGGCGAACCGCACGCGAGAGGAGCCGAACCAGTGTCGGACAGCCGGTGGAAGGTCGCGGACAGCACGGGTGGGGGCGCACGTCCCGTCCTGGACCCCTCACTGCCTCCCCGCCTCGCCGGAAGACTCCGGAAGCATCTGCCCTTCCTGCGCTCGAAGCGGGCCTGGGCCAGGCAGCCCCGGTTCCCCAACCGGACGCGCATGGCGGCGGCCGGGACCGCGGTGGCCGCGCTGAGCCTCCTCTGGGCGCTGGCCAGCGGTCCCCTCCTGGTGTGGTCGGTCCCTCTGTACTTCCTGGGCCTGCTGGTGCAGGCCGCGGCCGTGGGCGCCGCCGGACTCGCCGTCACCCGTGTGCGCCCGCGGTCCCTACTGCCGCGGTGGCTGTCGCGGACCTCCCGGCGCCGGTCCTGGCAGGCGTTCTCCCTGGCCTTCGTGCCCGCGACCCTGACGAGCTGGTTCCTCGCACTGGCGGGGCCGGAGTGGGCCTTCAACCTCTACTGGTTCGTGCCGGGCGCGGTGTACGCGGCCGCCGCCCTGTGGGCGGGGTGGTGGTGGCCCCGGGGCGACCGGCTGGCGGCGGCCCACGCGGACCGCTACCTGGTGCCCGCGAACCTCGGTCGGCAGGGCGCCCGCCTGCTGCTGGACGTGCAGAGGACGATCGGGACCGTCGAGGAGGCCGACCTGCGGCTGGGCGACTCCTTCGACGCGGCCCAGCCCCTGTCGGTCCTGCGCGCCGAGGAGTGGCGGATCGCCTCGCTGCTGCACCGGCACGAGCGGATCAGGGAGGAGTACGTGGCGGACTCCCTCGACGCCGTCTCCGACCGGGTGCTCGCCGTGCTGGACCAGCAGCACGAGCGCCACGAGGCCGTGTACCGGGAGCTGGCGGCCCGGGTGGACGCGATCCGCGACTACGGGGCGTCCGTCGAGGAGGCCCTGGCCGCGCACACCGAGTGGGAGCAGGTGCAGAGGGTCGAGGAGCGCCAGCGCGAGCTGGACCTGCTCCTCGTCCAGGTGGACTCCGACGGCGGCAACGCCGACCGGCTGCACGGCGAGGCCCTGAACGCGCGCGCCGTCAGGGAGACCAGGGACGAACTGATCGACCGGATGCTGGAGGCGGGCCGTTCCCTGGAGGCCGGGGCCGTCGTTCCGGTCGAGTCGGCCGTGCTGGCCGGGGCCGCCGTGCCGACGGAGCCCGCCGAGGGCGCGAGGGCGTAGACCGGGGGCTGTGCGGACGGGGACGGCGAAGCCCCGGACCGGGGTCCCGGTCGGTGCGGGCCGGACGGCGGTGCGGTGCCGGGCCCCTTCCGTCCCGTTCGGTAGGGGGAGCGAGTCCGCGCGCCAGCTCCTTCCGGCGGAGCGCGGCCCCCGTGAACCGCCGCCCACCAGGGGGAGAACTTCTGTGGACGCCCATCCGCCGAAAATGTTCACCCACAGAACCGAAAATCATTCGGATCGAGAGTGACATAAGTCACATGGCAACTTTGTTACCAGTAAGAACACGAAAACGTCGCGGACGGATCGTGACCACGGGTTGACGCGACGCTTCAACGGTCGTCAGATTGGGCGCGTCTTACCAGCCCCTCCAGTGAGGCGACCCCCATGATCGACCGAAGACTGTTCCTCGGCGGCGCATCGCTCGCCACCGTCAGCACCCTGCTCGTCACGACCGGTTGCTCCCGTGCGGAGAGCAACGGCGAACTCACCTCGGGCGGCTCTCAGGCCGGCGCCCTTCCGGTGAGGGTCACCAACGAGACCGGGACCTTCCCCGACAGCGAGATCCGCGCCTACATCGTGGGAACCGACCTGACCACGAACACGCAGTCCTGGGTCGACGCCAGCGGCGTCGCGCACCCGGTCGCGGAGTCCGACAACACCGACGACGGGTTCACCGACTACTCGATCCCGCTGGACTCGGTCAGCGAGCTGTCCCTGCCGTTCATGTCCGGCCGGGTGTACTTCGCCCTCGGCGGCAAGCTCCGGTTCAAGGTCGTCACCGACGGCAACGGCAGGCCCGCGCTCCAGTACCCGGCGGGCTGGGTCGAGTCCGACCCCAGCCACGGGGTGCTCCACGACACCGTGGAGTTCACCCACAACGAGACCGGCATGTACTGCAACACCAGCATGGTGGACCAGTTCAGCGTGCCGCTGGCCATCCGCCTCCAGGGCGAGGCCGACCAGACCACCGGCACGTTCGAGCCGGGCGGCCGCGACGCGGTCTTCGCCACGCTCTCCGCCGACCCCGTCTTCTCGTCGCTCGTGCTGAGCGAGGGAGAACTCGTCATCGCCCCCGGGCACGGGCTGGACGCCGGACTGTTCCCGGCCGACTACTACGACTCCTACATCGACCAGGTCTGGGAGCGCTACAGCACCACCGACCTGCGCGTCACCACCAACGCCGGGACCTTCACCGGCCGCGTGGACGGCTCGGGCAACCTGGTCTTCGACGGCGGCGTGGCCCCGATCCCCAAGCCCTCCACCCGTGACGTCTTCTTCTGCGACGGCGCCCTGGCGGCCCCCAACGACGGCATCACCGGTCCGGTGGCCGCGATCCTGGGCGCGGCGTTCAACCGCTCGACGCTGCTGGACACCGCCGAGCACCCGGTCACCGACCCCGCGGCGTTCTACAACCACGAGACCACCAACCGCTACGCGGCGGTCTTCCACGAGAACACCGTGGACGGCAAGGCCTACGGCTTCGCCTTCGACGACGTGTCGAACTTCGCCTCCTACGTCCAGGACCACGCGCCGGTGTCCCTCGACGTGACGCTGACCGCGTTCTAGCGCCTCCCGGGCCGGGCCCTCCAGGACCGGAGGCCCCGGCCCAGCCCCTGCTCCCGGCTGTTCCTCCCCGAAACCGAGGTGTTCCCCGTGCCCACCCGCATCCGCCCCGGCCGCATCGCCCTGGCCTGCGCCGTCGCACTCCCCCTGACCGCCTGCGCGGCGGGCTCCCCCGTCGAGGTCGAGACCGTCGCCGACCAGACCTCCGCGTCGTGCGGCCTGTTCTTCGACGACTTCGACTACACCGGCCCCGACGACCCGGCCCTGCGCGGCCAGGGCTGGAACGTCCGCAGCTGGCCCGGCGGCCCCGGCGTGCCCGGCGCGTCCTGGGACGCCGACAACATCTCCTTCGCCGAGGAGAGCGGCGACTCCCTGCTGCGCCTGACCTCGACCACGGACGGCACCCCGGCGGGCACCAGCCAGGCCGAGCTGACCTTCGGCGAGGAGAAGTTCCACGAGGGGACCTACGCCGCCAAGGTCAAGTTCTCCGACGCCCCGGTCTCCGGCCAGGACGGCGACACCGTGCTCCAGACCTTCTACACGATCACGCCCCTGGCCTACGACAACGATCCCGCCTACAGCGAGCTCGACTTCGAGTACCTGCCCAACTCGGGCTGGGGCGCCCCGGCGGAGGCCATGTACCTGACCTCGTACCACACCTACCAGCGCGACCCCTGGGTCGCGGACAACACCAGCGACGTGGTGAACCGCTCCTTCGACGGATGGCGCGACCTGGTGGTCCAGGTGACGGACGGTGTGGTCCGCTACTACGTGGACACGCACCTGGTGGCCGAGCACAGCGGGAAGTACTACCCCTCGTCGCCGATGTCGATCAACTTCAACCAGTGGTTCGTGGACATGAGCGGCCACACCGGCGGCCCGAGCACCTACGTGCAGGACGTGGACTGGGTGTACCACCAGCAGGGCGAGTCCGTGGCGCCCGAGGAGGTCAACCGGCGCGTGGGCGCGCAGCGCGACGCCGGTGTCTCCCGCGTCGACGGGGTCGCCCTCGGCGGAACCTGCTGACGCCCCGGCCCCCCTCCCGGACGGCGGCTCCGACAACGCGCGAGCGCGTCGG
>NZ_QPFC01000743.1:0-1311 GCF_003427465.1 Nocardiopsis sp. TNDT3
CCCTCCACGCCCGGGCGCCCCGACCGGACGCCCCGGTGCGCGGCCCGCGCGATCGGGCCTGTGGACAACCTCCGAACGGGCCCTCCGCGGCCTAGCGTTGAGGTTATGACCAACGCCGCACCCCCGCCCTACCGACACCGGCGCGCGCTCACCCGGCTCCTGGACCGGCACCGGCGCGTCGTCGCCGCCCTCCTGGCCGCCGCCGCGCTCCTCAGCGCCGTCCTGGCCGTACGCCCCGCACCCGTACCCGTCACCCGCGTCCTGGTCGCCTCCCGCGACCTCGGCGCCGCGGACCCCCTCACCGAGGGCGACCTCACCGCCCGGGACCTGCCCGCCGGGTCCGTGCCGGGCGGCGCGCTCGCGGCCGACACCGCGGCCGCCGGGCTCCGTCTCAACGCCCCGGTACGCCGGGGAGAGGTGATCACCGACGCCCGGCTCGCCGACCCTCCCGCGCGGGCCTACGGCCCCGGCCTGGTCGCCGTTCCGGTGCGGGTGGCCGACCCCGGCGCGGTGGGCCTGCTCTCCCCCGGCAGCCGGGTGGACGTCCTCGCCGCCGGAGGCAGCGACGACCTCGCGCCCGCCCGGGCGGGCCCCGCCGTGGAGGTGGTCAGCGACCGCCCCGTCCTGGCCCTGCCGGAGGAGGAGTCCTCGGGCGGCGGGGAGGGCGGCGCGCTGATCGTCGTCGCGGCCACGCCCGTCGAGGCCAGGAGTCTGGCGGGCCACGCGGCCGCCTCCCGGCTGTCCATCACCATCCGCGGTTGACCGGCGACGTCCGGTGGGCAAAGCTGTCCGGGCGCCGCGGGCTCCCACCCGGGGATCCCGCTCCGGCGCCCGTACGGACACCACGAGTATGTAGGGCTTGTATCCATGCAAGGCTTCAAGAAGTTCCTGCTCCAGGGCAACCTGGTGCAGCTGGCGGTCGCGGTCGTGATCGGCGCGGTCTTCGCCAACCTCATCACCGCGTTCACCGAGGGGTTCATCACCCCGCTGATCGGCATCTTCGGCGGGGTCCCCACCTTCGGCGACCTCTACTTCGAGATCAACGGGAGCCGGTTCCTGTACGGGGCGTTCGTCGACGCGCTGATCTCGTTCCTGATCACCGCAGCGATCCTGTACTTCTTCGTGGTCCTGCCCGTGGCCAAGGTGGTGGAGCGCTTCGTCAAGGCCGAGGAGGCCACCACGCGCGAGTGCCCGCACTGCCTCAGCGAGATCAGCAAGAAGGCGTCCCGCTGCGCCCACTGCACCAGCGAGGTGGTGCCCGAGACGGCCGCCTGAGGCGGTCGGACGCGTCGGGGCGGCCCCGTGCGGGGC
>NZ_QPFC01000744.1:0-8680 GCF_003427465.1 Nocardiopsis sp. TNDT3
GACCTGACCGACAACGTCAACTCCATGGCCAACAACCTGACCTACCAGGTGCGCCAGATCTCCATGGTCACGCGCGCGGTGGCCGCGGGCGACCTGACCAAGAAGGTCACGGTCAACGCCAAGGGCGAGATCCTGGAGCTGAAGGACACCATCAACGTCATGGTGGACCAGCTCTCCGCGTTCGCCGACGAGGTCACCCGGGTGGCCCGCGAGGTCGGCACCGAGGGCAAACTGGGCGGCCGAGCCGACGTCAAGGGCGTCTCCGGCATCTGGAACGACCTCACCGAGAACGTCAACTCGATGTCGCACAACCTCACCACGCAGGTGCGCAACATCTCCGAGGTGACCACGGCCGTGGCGGCGGGCGACCTCAACAAGAAGATCGACGTCAACGCCCAGGGGGAGATCCTGGAGCTCAAGACGACGGTCAACACCATGGTCGACCAGCTGTCGGCGTTCGCCACCGAGGTCACCCGCGTGGCCCACGAGGTGGGCAGCCAGGGCCAGCTGGGCGGCCAGGCCAAGGTCGAGGGCGTGACCGGCACCTGGAAGCAGCTCACCGACAGCGTGAACGGCCTGGCGGGCAACCTGACCACGCAGGTGCGGGCGATCGCCGAGGTCGCCAACGCCGTCGCCAAGGGCGACCTGACCCGCAACATCCAGGTCGACGCCCGCGGTGAGATGGAGCAGCTCAAGCACAACATCAACCTGATGGTGTCCAACCTGCGCGAGACCACCGCCACCCAGCGCGACGCCGACTGGCTCAAGTCCAACGTGGCCCGTATCTCCGGCCACATCCAGGGCCACCGCGACCTCAAGGAGCTGGCCCGCCTCATCATGACCGAGGTGACGCCGCTCATCGGCGCCCAGCACGGCGCCTGCTACCTGCCCGAGGACCAGGACGACCAGGAGAACTTCCTGTTCTACGCGGGCTTCGGCTTCGACCCCGACGAGGACCGCCGCCGCGTCCGCGCGGGCATCGGCCTGGTCGGCGAGGCCCTCGCCCAGCAGGTGGAACAGCAGATCTCCAACATCCCGCCGGACTACGTCAAGGTCCGGTCGGGCCTGGGCGAGGCCTCCCCGCGCAACCTGTACATCCTGCCGATCGTCTCCGAGGGGCGCTCGCTGGGCGCCATCGAGTTCGCCTCCTACGACGACTTCCGCGAGAGCCACAAGAACTTCCTGCGCCAGCTGGTGAGCCTGCTCGGCACCACCATCAACACCATCCTGGCCAACAACCGCACCGAGGACCTGCTCGAACAGTCCCAGCAGCTCACCAGCCAGCTCAGGGAACGCTCCAACGAGCTCCAGCGCCAACAGGAGGAGCTGCGCGGCAAGAACGCCGAGCTCCGCCAGAAGGCCACCCAGCTCGCCAACCAGAACCGGGCGATCGAGCTCCAGAACCAGCAGATCCAGCGCTCCCGCAACGCCCTGGAGGAGCGCGCCCACCAGCTCCAGGTCTCCTCCAAGTACAAGTCCGAGTTCCTGGCGAACATGTCCCACGAGCTGCGCACGCCGCTCAACAGCCTGCTGATCCTGGCCCGCCTGCTCGCCGACAACGCCGAGCAGAACCTGTCCGCCAAGCAGGTCGAGTTCGCCCAGACCATCCACAAGGCGGGCAGCGACCTGCTGCTGCTCATCGACGAGATCCTCGACCTGTCCAAGGTGGAGGCCGGGCGCGCCGAGGTGCAGCCCAGCGAGGTCTCCATCGCCCAGCTGGTCGACTACGTCGAGGCCACCTTCCGCCCGGTCACCGGGGACCAGGGGCTCGCCTTCGCCGTGGACGTGTCGCCGGACATCCCCGGCACGCTGTGGACCGACGAGCAGCGGCTCCAGCAGATACTGCGCAACCTGCTCTCCAACGCCGTCAAGTTCACCCCGCAGGGGGAGGTGCGGCTGCTCATCGAGCCCGCGTGGGCGCTGGAGGACGCCGACCTGGAGATGTTCGTCGAGAACGAGGAGGTCATCGCGTTCACCGTGGCCGACACCGGCATCGGGATCGCCGAGGACAAGCTCCAGGTCATCTTCGAGGCCTTCCACCAGGGCGACGGCGGCACCTCGCGGCGCTTCGGCGGAACCGGCCTCGGCCTATCCATCAGCCGCAACTTCGCCCGGCTGCTGGGCGGCGAGATCCGCGTGCAGAGCGTGCCCAACCAGGGCTCCACCTTCACGCTGCTGCTCCCGGTGCGCCTGCCCGACGACGCGGGGGAGCGGGCCGAGGAGGCCGGGTCCCCGATCCGCGGCCTGAGCGGCATGGACTCGGCGCCGATGCTCGATTCGGGCCGGGGCGCGGACACCGGCGGCTTCGGCTCCTCCCCGCTGGACGACGGCTTCTCCATGCCGGACGAGGACTTCGACGCGGCACTGGCAGCCCTCACCGACATCAGCGACGAGCCGCTGCCCACGGTCCCGGTGCTCAAGGCGCCCGAGACCCACGCGGCGGCCGCCGAGGGCGAGGCGCCCGAGCAGCCGGCCGAGTCCGAGCCGCGCACCGACCCCGAGCGGCGGGCCGTGCTGAGCGGCCAGCGGGTCCTCATCGTCGACGACGACGTCCGCAACGTCTTCGCGCTCACCAGCGCTCTGGAGGCGCAGGGCCTGGAGGTCCTCTACGCTGACAACGGACACGCCGGAATCGCCAAGCTGGAGGCCAACGAGGACATCGCGCTCGTCCTGATGGACGTGATGATGCCCGAGCTGGACGGCAACCAGACCACCCAGCGGATCCGGGAGATGCCGCAGTTCGCCGGTCTGCCGATCATCTCGCTCACCGCCAAGGCGATGCAGGGGGACCGCGAGCGCAGCCTCGCGGCGGGAGCCACGGACTACGTGACCAAGCCGGTCGACCTGGACCACCTGCTGGACGTCATGCGGCGCTGGCTCACCGCGGGACGCGAGGAGACCATCGCCGGAGCGGCGGCCGACGGCGGGGGCGGCGCGGTCCCGGACGGGCACAGCCGCGCGACGTCCGGGCCGGAGGAGGCCGGCGCCGGGCATGACAATGATCCGAACGGGGAGACTGGCACCAGCACCCCGAGCGAAGACCTGGAGTAACCCGACGTGACCCAGAAGGCCAACATCCTTCTCGTCGACGACCGCGACGAGAACCTGATCGCGCTGGAGGCCGCACTCACCTCACTCGACCAGAACCTGGTCAGGGCCAACTCCGGTGAGGAGGCGCTCAAGCACCTTCTGGGCACCGACTTCGCGGTCATCCTGCTCGACGTGGTCATGCCGGGGATGGACGGCTTCGAGACCGCCGCGCACATCAAGCAGCGCGAGAAGACCAAGGACGTGCCGATCATCTTCCTGACCGCCCAGGAGGTCGACCGGCACCAGGTCTTCCGCGGCTACGCCTCGCGCGCGGTGGACTTCCTGCTCAAGCCGTTCGACCCCTGGGTGCTGCGCTCCAAGGTCGAGGTGTTCGTGGAGCTGCACCAGCTCAAGGCGCAGATGCGCGAACAGGCCCGCGCCCTCCAGCGCGGCCTGGGCCAGGAGACCGGCGAGCCCGGAAAGGTCCTGGCCGAGCAGCTGGCGCAGCGCTCCCGTCAGGTCCAGACCGACCTCGCCCAGCTGCGCGAGCACATCGTGACCAACTACCAGGACGTGGACCAGAGCCTCGTGGACGGCGTGCGCCGGGTGGACAGCGCGGTCTCGCGCCTGTCCACCCTGGTGGACACACTCCACGGCCCCGAATGACGAGGGCCCTCATCCTGGGAGGATTCCCCTTCGGGGGCTGGCCCGGGCGCCCGCGGGGCTCTGGAGGTGGCGGAGGCGGGTTTCCGCGGGAGGGCTGCGCCGCAGGCCTCGCTTGAGGGTGGTGGCGGGCGACGGGTGGGAGGAGCGGAGCCCCCAAGAAACGCCCCTCAGGCGGAGGGCCGGGGCGGCAGGGCCAGGCCGATGTGCTCGCCGATCTCCTCGATCAGGCCCAGGTCGGCCAGGCGGAAGCTGCCCCGGTTGCTGCGGCGGATCAGGGTGAGCGCGCCGCGCACGCCCCGGCTGCCCCGCAGGGGGACCGACAACAGCGACCCCGCGCCCAGCATCGACAGCAGGGGCGCTCCGGACGGGGCGTGGCCCAGCACGGCCTCGTCCTCGATCAGCGGGAACAGCAGGGACTGGCCCCGCTCCAGCACCTCGCCCGGGATGGCGGAGTCGCCGGGCGCCGCCGAGGCCACCGCCTCCCTCTGCGGCGGGAGCGCGTCGGCCGGCCCCGCGACCACGGCGCGGCGGGGCGCCACGGAGGAGGTGGGCAGGTCGCACACGTCCACGACCACCCAGTCGGCGTAGGAGTCGGCCAGCAGGTCGGCCGCGTCCGCGAGCGCGAGCGGTTCGCCCGCACCGCCCGGGCCGGCCGAGCGCAGCAGCAGCCGCGTCATCCGGGTCAGCACGTCCAGCCTGCGCGCGGCCAGCACCACCACCTGGTCCTCCACCTCCGTCTCCAGCGGGGCGGGGCCCTCCTCCTCGGCGCCGTTCATCGGCGGCGACATCGCCACCAGCACCAGCGGGTTGGGCTCGGTGGGCAGCTCCAGGCGCGTCAGGGTCAGGTGCACGTCCTCGGCCCAGCCGCGCTGGGCCAGCCGGGACTCCAGCGCGGCGTCGCCGTCGCCGCGCAGCACCGCGGCCAGCCAGGACTGCATGGCCGCGCGCTTGCGCAGGTCGACGAAGTGGGCGAAGGGCTTGCCGGTGAGGTAGCCCGGCGCGCTGCCCAGCCGCGCGGCCCCGGAGTTGTTGATGCGCCGGATGTAGCCCTCGTGGTCCAGCAGCACGGTGGGGACGCTCAGCTCCTGGAACATCGCGCGGAGCAGGGCCCGGTCGCCGTCGTCGCCCTGGCGGCGCGGCTCGGGCTGGGCGTGGGCCCGGGCCAGTTCGGCCCCCGCGTCGCCCAGCAGGCGTTCGGCGTACTCCAGTTCGGCCAGGGCCGCCTCGGCGGTGCCCTGGGCGTCGTCGGGATACATGGTGTGCGTGTTGCGCAGGGCCGCGATGCGTTCACCCAGTGCGGTGATCTCACGCTGCAACCCGGCGAGGTTCTCCGACACGCTCAGGTCTCCCGTCGTGGATGGCGTCTTCCCGAAGCGGGCGGATGTCCGCTGCCGCGGTCTTCCAAGGTTACGGTTAGTCCGAGCCCGGAAACGGCAAGGAGGCCCCGACTGTGTGGATCGAACGCCTGGCCCGGGATATCGGCGCGCTGGGACAGGCGGATGGCACCACCCTGGAACGGGCCCTGGACCAGATGAGCAGGGCCGCGGCCCTGGGCGTCCCCGGCTGCTCGGCCGCGCTCGTCGTGGTCTGGCGCGAGGTCGAGGGGGCCGACGGCTCCGTGCGGCACGTGGTCACCGACTACGGAGCCTCCCACGCGGACCTGTCCGCGGCCTTCGAGCACCAGTACACCACCGACCAGGGGCCCACCGTCGAGGCCGTCCGCGAGATGGGCCGGGTGCGGGTGGGCGACATCCTGCGCGAACCCCACCGCTGGCCCCGCTACACCAGCATGGCGGTCCAGTGCGGGGACCGCTCCTCCATCACCCTGCCCAGTCTGCTGCCCGGCGAGGGCGACGACCGGGTGATCACCTTCGGCGTGCACTCCGGCCGGGCCGACGCCTTCGACGAGGAGGTCGTCGCCCCGCTGACCGCCCTGCTCGCCGAGCACGCCGCCGTGTCGCTGTACAGTGCCGGACGCCAGGCCGACGTGGCCAGGGAGACCGCCCACATGCGCCGGGCCATGTCCGCGCGTACGGTGATCGACCAGGCCAAGGGCATCATCATGCACGCCCGCGGCTGCGACGCCGACACCGCCTTCGCCGCGCTGCGCGAGGTCGCCCAGCGCAACCGCAAACGGGTGGTGGACGTGGCCCGCGACCTCGTGGCGGAGAACACCGGTCCCCAGCCCCGGATGCGCCCCGACCGAAGGTGAACGGGCGGGCAACACCGGGCGATGAGTCCCGAGCGTGATCGAAAAGCGCCATGATGAGGGCTCGGGGCCCTCCCGGAACAAGAAGGAGAAGTGACCGTGACGTCAGACATCTCGATCCGTCGCGAGGATGACGTCGTCGTCGTCACCCCCGCGGGGGAGATGGACGCGGTGACCTCTCCCGCGCTGGCCGACGTCCTCGACGGCCTCCTGGCCGCCGAGCCTCCCCGGGGGGTGGTGGTCGACCTCGCCAAGGTGTCCTTCTGCGACTCGCGCTGCATCGGCGTGCTCGTCGCCGCCTACCGGCAGGCGCGCGACCTGGGCGTGGGCCTGATGGTCGCCGAGCCCCAGCCGCAGGTCAACCGCCTGTTCGTGATAGCCGGGATCGACCAGGTCATCCCGATCGCGGGCAGCACCGGAGCCGCGGCGGACTCCCTCAGGGGCTGAGCGGGGCCCGCGTCCCTGGTTCCCGGACGGTCCCGGACTCCCCGGCCCCGTCCACGAAGTGCAGCCGTACCAGGGAGCCCTCGCCGCTGCCGCTGATCTCCAGGAAGTCGCAGGTCTGCCGGGTGATCCACAGCCCGTACCCGCGCGGGCGCATGCTGTCGGCCGGGCGGTAGCCGGTGAGCGGGTCGAAGAGCCCGCCGCGCTCGTCGAACACGTCGCACACCCACCGCCCGGGGGCGCGCCAGACCTGCACGGTGCCCTTGCCCGCCCCGTGCTCCAGCACGTTGGCGGCCAGCTCGTTGACCGCTACCACCAGGCTGTCGATCCGCTCGGGCGGGAACCCCATGGACTCGCCGAGCGCCGCCAGGTCGGCGCGCAGCCGCGGCAGGGACAGCCCGATCTCCAGCCGGTGCGCGGGTCCGCTGACCGGCAGCGGCTCCGGGGCGACCGGCCGGGTGCCGAACGCGGCCGTGCCCAGGTAGGCGGGGTTGGGGCGGGGCCCGTCGGACTCCACCAGCACCGGGTGGGTGGCCACGACCGCGGACCGCGTCCGCGTGGTCAGGTCGCGGTCGTCGTGGACGCACAGCAGGCTCAGCCGCTGCGGGGCCAGCGCCGTGGACAGCACCGACTCCAGCCGGTGCCACTCGCGCAGCTCCATCCCCGAGACCGGCAGCGGCGGCTCGGCCACCACGACCACCGGCACGGGGGCGTGGACCAGCGCCAGGCGGTGCAGGGCGGCCAGGGTGCGCCCCGGGGCGTCGTAGAACCGGTTCCGCTCCAGGACGTGCACGCGCTCGCGCTCGGAGGCCGACAGCGCCCCGGTGAGCGCTGCCGCGCGTTCGCCGGAGACCGCGAGCACCGTGTGGGCGTTTTCGCGTACGGCTGAGCGCAACCGCTGCCGGGCCACCTCGTGGAACCGCTGCTCGCGGCGGAAGAGCAGTCCCTGGTGTTCGAAGGTCATCGGTACGTGGTGTCCGCGCCCGGGGCCGACCGTCCGGCCGCCGGGCGCCACTGTCTGTGTACCCGCTGCGGCCCCTCGGAGGAAACCCCGGGGGGCCGGTGGGCCGGGCACGCTGTGAGGGCGGGCACGGCTCAGTGCGCGGTCCCGGACAGTAGCAGACCGTCCGTCTCGTCCTCGTCGGCGCGGTCCTGTTCCGTCTGCTGCGGGCGGGAGCGCTCGTAGGCGAGCTCCGTCTCGACGGCGATCCGCTGCCAGGTGAACCGGGAGCGGGCCCGGTCCACGGCGGCGATGCCGTACGCGGTGCTCATGGTCGGGGTGTTGAGGACCGCGCGCACGGAGCGCACGACCTCGTCGGGGCGGCCGAAGCGCATCAGCACGCCGCTGGTGCGGTGCAGGACGGCCCCCGGGGTGGCGCCGGTGGCGGTGGCCACCACGGGCAGGCCGCACGCCATGGCCTCCAGCACGGCCCCGCCGTAGGGGTCGTAGGAGGCGGCGGACACGTACACGTCCGCGGAGCGCAGCAGGCGCGGCAGCTCCTTGCGCTCCACGGGCCCGGCCAGGTGGACGCGGTCGTTCACCCCGGCCTCCTTGGCCAGGAGCTCGATCCGGCGGGCGTTCTCGTCCAGGGCCACGTCCAGGTCCTCGGCGGTGGAGACGAGCAGCAGCTCCGCCTCGGGGAGGCGGGTCATGGCCTCCACGAGCCGGTCGGCGCCGCCGGCCTCGGTCAGGGAGGTGACCGAGACCAGGCGGGCGCGCTCCTCGCGCCGGGAGTGCCAGTGCTCGGCGGAGGCGCTGCCCTCCACGCTGAAGTGGTCGGGGTCCACACCGAAGGGCACGACGTTGACGTGGTGGCGGGGGACGCCCAGGCGGGCCAGCTCGACCTGCTGGTCGGTGGAGTTGACCAGCACGCGGTCGGCGCGCGAGGCGAGGATGGTCTCCATGCGGGCGCGCTCGGGGTGGTGGCCGAGGCCGGAGCGCTGCTCGCTGGCGTTGAGGGAGTGGAAGGTCTGCACGAGGGGCGTGCCGGTCTGGTCGCTCTCGCTGTGCGCCTGCGCGTGCAGGGCGGCCAGGCCGCTGGTCCAGCCGATCGCGTGCAGGACGTCGGGGCGGTCCTCGTCCAGGACGGAGGCCAGGGCGCTGCCGAAGGCGCCGGTGTGCTCGGCGTGCTCCTCGGGGGACAGCGGCCGGGCCGGGCCGGCGTCCAGGTAGGCGACGGAGACGCCGCGCGCCATGCGGGTGCGGCCGTCGGGCTGGTCGGGGTCACTGCGGCGGGCGTAGACCGTCACCCGGTGGCCCCGCTTGGCCAGCTGCCGGGACAGGGCGCACACGTGCAGGCTGGCGGGGCAGGCGGGCTCGCCCCTGTGGGC
>NZ_QPFC01000745.1:0-6070 GCF_003427465.1 Nocardiopsis sp. TNDT3
CCCACCGCCCCCGTCCCCGTACTGGCCGGTGCCCGCGGACCGCGGACCCTGCACCTGAGCGGACAGGCCGCCGACGGCACCATCCTGGACGCCGCGGCGGGAGTGGACGGCGTGCGACGGGCACGGAGGCTGGTCGACCAGGGGCGCGAGGCCGCAGGGCGTCCCGGCCACCACCCCGTGACCGTCTACCTGCTCGCCGCCACCGGCCCCGGCGCCGACCGGCGCATGGCCGCCGAACTGCGCGCCGAGGGCCTGACGCCGCAGACCGGCGTGGCCGGAGACGCCGACCGCGTCGCCGAGGCGGTGCGGCACATGGCCGAGGCCGGAGCCGACACCGTGGTGTTGCAGCCCACGGCCGACGAGCCCGACCCCGAGGGCTTCGTGCGCTTCACCGCCGAACGGGTCCGCCCGCTCCTGTCCTGAACCGCGCACCGGCCGCGCCGGGTACCTGCCGCACCGCGGCCCGCCGCGACCGATCGGCCCCATGGTCCGCGGGCGGGAACGGCCCGCTGGAAGGAAGAGAACCGATGCTGGACCTGAGCTTCGCGCCCGAACTGCGGTTCTTCCTGCCCTCACGGCACCGGAGCGGAACCGTGCGCCTGGAGGGCGACTCCACCTCCACCCTCGGACACGTCGTCCAGTCGTTGGGCGTACCCCTGACCGAGGTCGGCGCGCTGCGCGTCGACGGCCGCACCACCCCCGCCTCCCACATCCCCGCCCCGGGCGAGGCCGTGGAGGTCCTGCCCGTGCAGTACCCGCAGCGCCTGCCCTTCGCCGAGCCGCGGTTCCTGCTCGACGTGCACCTGGGCACCCTGGCCCGGCGCCTGCGCCTGCTGGGTCTGGACACCGCCTACGACAACGACCGCGACGACCCCTCCCTGTTCCGCCAGGCCAACGCCGAGGACAGGGTGCTGCTCACCCGCGACCGCGGACTGTTGAGCCGCAGCGGCCTGCGGGCGGGCGGCTACGTGCGCGAGCAGCGGCCCGCCGGGCAGCTGCGCGAGGTGCTGGAGCGCTTCGCTCCGCCTCTGCGGCCCTGGACCCGCTGCCCGGCGTGCAACGGCGCACTGGTGCACGCCGCCAAGGAGGAGGTACGCGAGGACCTGGAGGCGGGCACCCGCGCCACCTACGACGTGTTCGCGCGCTGCTCCGGGTGCGAGCGGGTGTACTGGCCCGGCGCCCACCACTCCCGGCTGGCCCAGATCGTGCGCGAGGCCCAGGAGCTGGTGTCCGCGCGCTCCGGACCGGCCTGACCCGCGAGGGAAGGGCGGGCCGGTCGGGCCTTCAGGGTCTGTGGCCGTGGAACGGGCCGCCCGCGCCGAAGGCGCGTTCGGCGAAGCGCTCACCGATGCGCCGGTGTGTGGCGGCGTCCGGGTGCAGGTCGTCGGGCAGCGGCAGTTCGGCGTTGTCCGCCTCACCGTAGAGTTCGCGGCCGTCGAGGTAGTGCAGGTTCGGGTCCTCGGCCGCGCGTTGGCGCACGACACGCGACAGCTCCTCGCGGATGACGGTGAGCGTCAGCTTTCCGGCGGCCCGCTCGCCGGGGTCGCCGGTGGCCCGGAACCGCAGTTCCCCGGCGCGCAGGGAGTCCGGGTCGAAGGCGCACGGGCCGGGTGTGTCCTCGTGGATGGGGCACAGGATCGGCGAGACGACCAGCAGCGGTGTGCTGGGGTGCCCCTCCCGGAGGGTGTCCAGGAAGCCGTGCACCGCGGGACCGAAGGCGCGCAGGCGCATCAGGTCGGCGTTGACCAGGTTGATGCCGATCTTGAGGCTGATCAGGTCGGCGGGGGCGTCGCGCATGGCGCGGGCCGTGAACGGGTCGAGCAGGGCGCTGCCGCCCAGGCCGAGGTTGACCAGTTCCACACCGCCGAGGGAGGCGGCCAGCGCGGGCCAGACGGTGGTGGGGCTGGCGGCGTTGGAGCCGTGGCTGATGGAGCTGCCGTGGTGCAGCCACACCCTGCGTCCCCGGTCGGGTGCGGGTTCGACGGCCGCGTCGGTGCGCAGGGCGACGAGTTCGGTGGTCTCGTTGTGCGGCAGCCAGATCTCGACGTCCTTGACGCGGTCGGGCAGGTCGGTGAAGCGCACGGTGGCCACGGGTCCGGGCCGGTGCTCGACCGAGCCGGTGGCCATGTCGACGGTCAGGGTGTCGCCGCCGGTCGCAGTGGCCTGGTCGACGAGGCGTCCGTCCACGAGCAGGTCGTACACGCCGTCCGGGCGGGGCGGGGCCCCCGTGTAGGCGCGCTTGGTGGGCAGCGTGTCGAGTTCGAGGGCGGTGGCCCGGGTCCGCAGGGCCAGCCGTACCCCGGAGGGCTGGGACTCGGCCATGAGCAGCTGCGGGTCCCCGCACTGGGCGCGGGCCCGCGCGGGCAGCCGGTGCGGCAGCACGCCGCGCTCGGTGCGCTCCAGGTCGAGGGCGCCGCGCAGGAGGTCCGCGGTGAGGGGTGTGGTGGTCCAGTGCTGCTGGGTGTTCATGGTGTCAACCTGGTGGTCGGGGCCGTCGTGAAGTCTGGTGGGTCGGCGGGCGCGGCTCGGCGCCGGCGGGAGGGTGCGGGGGCCGCGGTCAGGGCTCGGGCCAGTTGCACAGCAGGGCGTCGAGGGCGTCCAGGGTCCGTGTCCAGGTCTCCTGGGTGTCGGGGGCGCTGTGGCTGAACCCTCCGCCCAGTTCCAGGGTCACGTAGCCGTGGAAGACGCTGCCCAGCAGGCGGACCGCGTGGGTCTGGTCCGGCTCGGTCAGGTCGTAGCCGCGCAGGATCGCCCGCGTCATCTGTGCGTGCCGGACACCGGCGCTGGCGGCGGCCGTCTGCGGGTCGAGTCTGAGCTGGGCCGCGGCGTAGCGGCCCGGATGCTCGCGGGCGTAGTCGCGGTAGACGTTGGCCAGGGCGGTCAGGGCGTCCTTGCCCGCCCGTCCGGCCAGGGCGTCGGCGGCCCGGTCGGCGAGTTCCTCCAGGGCGAGCAGGGCGATCTGTGTTCTCAGGTCCTGGGAGTTGCGCAGGTGTGAGTACAGGCTGGCGACCTTGACGTCGAAGCGCCGGGCCAACTCCGAGACGGTCACCCGCTCGAAGCCGACCTCGTCTGCCAGCTCTGCTCCCGCCTCGGTGAGGCGTTCGGTGGTCAGTCCCGCGCGTGCCATAACCTCTCCCCTCTCTGCCGGAAACCACTGTACTTTTTCCTAAGGGTGTTAGGCAAGGGGTTGTGCGTATCAGGGAGGAGCCTGTGCGGTGCGGAGAGGGGATCCGCGTTCGTGGACCGTGCCCGGACCGGCGAGGAAGCCGCGCCCCCGGCCCGGGGCGTCTACAACCAGCCGTTCTTGCGCAGCCGGTGGTAGGCCAGGCCGGAGGCGCCGACCATCACGCCCATGATGAGGGGGTATCCGAACAGCCAGTGCAGTTCGGGCATGTGGTCGAAGTTCATGCCGTAGAACCCGGCGATCATGGTGGGAATCGCGATGACGGCCGCCCAGGAGGAGATCTTGCGGACGTCCTCGTTCTGCTGCTTGCCCAGCAGGGCCAGGTGGGCGGTGAGCGCGCTGGTGAGCAGCTCGTTGTGGTCGTCGACCTGGTCGTCCACCCGCAGCAGGTGGTCCAGGACGTCGCGGAAGTACTCCCTGGTCTCCTCGAACCGCTGGATGCGCCCCTTGGCGATCTCCTCCAGCACCGGGATGAGCGGGCTCTCCGCGCTGCGGAACTCCAGCACCTCGCGTTTGAGGTGGTAGATGTCCTCGGTCACGTCCGAGCCGCGGGGACGGAAGACCGCGCGCTCCAGCTCGATGATGTCGGACTCGATCTCGTGCACCACCGTGCCGTAGTGGTCGACGATCTCGTCGCACACCCCGTAGAGCACGGCGGCGGGGCCCATGGCCAGCAGGGTGGGATCGGCCTCCAGACGCCTGCGGACGCGGTCGAGCGGATTGGCGGCGCCGTGGCGGACACTGACCACGAAGTCCTCGCCGATGAACAGCGTCGCCTCGCCGACCTCGACGTCGGAGGTCTCCTCGTGGTAGGCGAGCGTCTTGACCACGGCGAACAGGGTGTCGTCGTAGTGTTCCAGTTTGGGGCGCTGGTGGGCGGTGAGCGCGTCCTCCACGGCCAGGGGGTGGAGGGTGAGCTCCTCCTCGATGAGGCCGAACTCCTCCGCGGTGGGTTCGTGGAGCCCGATCCACACGAAGCAGTCGCCCTGCTCGCGGCGGGCCTCGTCGAAGGCGTCGCTGATGTCGCCCTCGATCTCCTGGCGCCTGCCGTCGTGGTAAATCGCCTTGTCTATGATCACGAACCATCATTATGGGCGCTGCATCCCCTTCTGTACGCCCGATTCCGCGCACCAAAGGCCTCCCGGCCGGGGCTTCGAACCCCCACCGGTCTCACCCGTCCGGGGCCGGGGCCGCCCGCGCCCCGGAGTGCGGCGATCCGCCCTCCGGCGCGGTCAGCGCTCGGGGGCGCGGGCCTGACGGCCGCCGCCCGCGTAACGGCGGGCCAGCCGCGCGAAGGCGTCCTCCAGCTCGGGCGGTCCGACGACCTCGAAGTCGGCGTCGAAGCGGCCGACGGCCGAGGCCAGGCCGACCCACGACCAGGAGCCGAGGACCAGGCGGCAGCGCTCGGGACCCACCTCCTCGACCAGCCCGTCGTGCGCGAAGGGAGCGACGGCGCGGGCGGGCAGGTCGAGGATCACCTCACCGCGGCAGGGCCAGTCGACCGTTCCGTCCGAGCCTCGGAACCTGCCGATGAGGAAGGCCGCCACATCACCCCCGGGCACCTCCCGAGGGGTGAACCGGGGGCCGTTGGGACTGCGCAGCGCGATGCGGTCCACCCGCAGGGTCCGCCAGTCCTCGCGCTCGACGTCCCAGGCCAGGAGGTACCAGTGCCCCGCCCAGGTGACCAGGTGGTGGGGCTGGACCCGGCGCGGGCCCACGGCGGCCTCGTCCCGGGAGGCGGACCGGAAGGCGGGGGCGTAGTCCAGGCGCAGTTCCTCGCGGGCGTGCACGGCGGCGCTGATCGCCGTGAGCAGCCCGCCGTCGGCCCGCGCCTGCGGGGCGGAGGGCGGGGCGACCACGGCGACCCGGACCGCGTTGATCCGTTGGCGCAGGCGGGCGGGCATGACCTGTCGAACGGTGTTGAGGGCGCGCGCCGCGGCCTCCCCGATCCCGGCGCCGGTGGCCGTGGCCGCCTGGAGCGCGACGGCCAGCGCGACGGCCTGCTCGTCGTCGAACAGCAGCGGGGGCATCCGCGACCCCGCGTCGAGCCGGTACCCGCCGTCGGGCCCCTTGAAGGTCGTGATCGGGTAGCCGAGTTCGCGCAGACGGTCCACGTCACGTCGGACCGTGCGCGCACTGACGTCCAGCCGGTCGGCCAGGTCCTGCCCCGACCAGTCCCGGCGGGTCTGGAGCACGGAGAGCAGCGCCAGCAGGCGGGCGGAAGTCTTCATCACCATGGGATCCATCCTGCTGGAAGTAGAGGACACACCCTGGCCCCTACCCCTGCCAATGTGAGACCGCAGACGCCGACGGGGACCGACACAGGCGCGGTCATCGCGGGTCACGGCCCATCGGCGGCGGGCACCAGGTGCCCGCCGCCAAGGGGAGCGGCGGCGTCCGCCCGTGACACGCACCCGCTCGGCGCATGTCCACACCCACACGACCAGGGAGCCGGCATGTCCGTCACGACCACGACCCACCTGAACCTGCGCGGCGACGCCCGCGCGGCGCTCGACTTCTACCACTCCGTCTTCGGCGGGGACGTCGTCGCCGTCACCTACAAGGACGCGGGCAACGTGACCAACCCCGACGAGGCGGACTGGGTGGTCTGGGGCCAGGTGGTCGCGGACAACGGGTTCCGCGTCATGGCCTACGACGTGCCCTCGGCGATGCCGTGGGACCAGGGCGAGAACGCCGTCTTCGTCTCCGTGCGCGGTGACAGCGCCGACGAGATCACCGGCTTCTGGGAGAAGCTGTCCGTGGGCTCGACCATCGTGCAGCCGCTGGAGCCCTCCCAGTGGGCGCCGCTCTACGGGATGCTCAAGGACCGCTTCGGCGTCGTCTGGGTCCTGGAGCATCCCGTAGAGCGGCGCCCACTGGGAGGGC
>NZ_QPFC01000746.1:0-8605 GCF_003427465.1 Nocardiopsis sp. TNDT3
CGAGGAGAACCGCGGGGGCGAGACGGGTGGGGTTCATGGTGCTCCGATCCAGGATGTGCAATCCGAGCGTAGAGGACCGGTTCGGAAGGGGCTGACCGGCCCTGCTGTCCCGAAAGGCCCCGACACGGCGGATGCCGGAGCGGGCCCCGGACGGCCCGGCGGATCAGCCCGCCCGGCGCCGGTCGGCGCCGAGCAGTACCCGGCTCAGAACCCCCGGGACGCCCAGGCGTCGAGGTTCTCGGCGGCCTCGGCCACGGTGGTGGACTCCCCGTGGCCGGGGTGGACGACCGTGTCCCGCGGCAGGCCCGCGAGGTGCTCGCGGATCGAGGCGATGATCGTCGGGAAGTCCGAGAACGGCTGCCCGGTGGCACCGGGGCCGCCCGGGAAGAGGGTGTCGCCGGTGAAGACCGCCCCGAGCGCGGGCGCGTACAGGCACACCCCTCCAGGCGTGTGGCCCGGGGTGTGCAGGACGTCCAGCTCCACTCCCCCCACCACCAGCGTCTCGCCGTGCAGCAGCGGGGCGTCCGGCTCCCGGTGCGGGTGCACGCGGTACCACAGTTCGGCGTCGTCGGGGTGCAGCAGGATCGGGCAGTCGGCCAGGTCGGCCAGCGCGACGGCCGCGTTGACGTGGTCGTTGTGCCCGTGGGTGGCCACGATGGCCATGAGTTCGCGGTCTCCCAGACCCCGGGCGATCGCCTCGTGGTCGTGGGCGGCGTCGATGACGATGGCGCTGTCGTCGTCTCCGACGATCCAGACGTTGTTCTCGACGTCGAAACCGCCGCCCTCGAGGCTGAAGACACCCGAGGTACGCAGACGATGGACGGGGGAGGGATCGGTCACCGGCTCACCACCTGGCCTCTCGCGGTCGGGTGCGACGCCTTCGAGCCTATCCCGTCGGGCCCGGGCGCACACGGTGGTCGGGCGGGGAGGGACGGGGGGTTCTCAGCCCGCGGGCTCGAAGTTGCGGCGCAGGGCGTAGGGCTGGATGAGGCCGAGTCCGTGCGCGTGCCGGGCGCGCACCTGTACCACCTGGAGTCCCTCCTCCTCGGCCAGGCTCTCGGCGAGGCTCTCGTCGATGAGGACGGTGCCGGGTCTGGCGAAGGAGGTCAGGCGGCTGGAGCGGTTGACGGTCGTGCCGAACACGTCGCCGTGCAGGGTCAGCACCGGCCCGGCGGCCAGGCCCACCCGGACGTCGGGCACCTCCACGTGGGTCTTGACGCCCGAGGCCAGGCGCAGCGCGATGTCGGCGGCCTCGGCCGGGGAGTCGGCCACGTAGAGGATCTCGTCGCCCAGGGTCTTGACGACACGGCCGCCGCCGGAGGCCACGATGTCGGCGGCGGTGGCCTCGAAGCCCTCGACCACCCCGGCCAGCTCGACCTCGTCGAGTTCGCGGCTCAGCGTGGTGAAGGAGACCAGGTCCGCGAACCCGACGACCAGCGGGTAGTAGTTGGGCACGGCGTCGTTGTCGGACATCACCGCGAGGGTGCGGGCCGAGGAGGCGGCGAGCTGTCTGCGCCAGATGTGCAGCAGGAGCCGCTCCACGTCGGGCAGCAGCTCCTTGACCCGGTTCATCAGCGGGCTGACCGAGTCCTCGCCCTCCTGGTAGATGAGGGTGCTCAGTATGCTGGTCTGCCAGTCGGCCAGGCGGGCCATGGTCTGGCCCATCGCACGGGCGAAGCGGACCACGCCCTCCTCGTCCAGGACGCCCTCCTGGACGAGGGAGTTGGCGATGCGCAGCGACTCGACGTCGCTCTCGGCGAAGGTGACCGTGTCGTCGCCCTGGTTGGGAAAGCCCAGGGCGCGCCAGATGCGCCCGGCCAGCTCGTTGTCGGCGCCGGCGAGCTCGATCGCCTGCTCCCTGGTGTAGACCGCTTCACCGCCGAGCAGGGCGGACTCGATCGCTTTCGGGTCGGGACGCGACGGCATACGTTCTCTTTCACGGGCCATCCCCGCCGGGGCGGGGAACAGTCACTTCGGCACCGGCCAACAACGCGGCACGGGGTTCCACTCCAGCTTACGCCCGCGGTTCTCCCCCTGACAGGGTG
The DNA here is from genome assembly GCF_003427465.1 of Nocardiopsis sp. TNDT3. Lineage (NCBI taxonomy): Bacteria > Bacillati > Actinomycetota > Actinomycetes > Streptosporangiales > Nocardiopsidaceae > Nocardiopsis > Nocardiopsis sp. TNDT3. The sequence continues at coordinate 2,046 of NZ_QPFC01000746.1, forward strand.
CCTGCCGACAGGCCCGCGCGGCCGCGGTCGGCGGCGGCCGCACCCGGTGATGATCGCACACGGAAGGGCCGCCGCGGGAGTGCCCGAAGTCCCCTGTGGACGGCGGCGAAGGGCCCGGGGCGGGGGTCGGGCACCGGGGGCGGTCGTCAGGAACCGGGGCGCACGTGGACGACGTCGCCCGCGCTCAGGGCCCGCTCCCCGCCGGGTCCGCGCACCAGCAGCTGGGCGTCGGCGTCCACACCGGTGGCAGCGCCCTCCAGCACCCGGTCCCCGGGCAGGTGGACCCGCACGCGGCGCCCGATGGTGACGCACGCGTCCCGGTAGGCCGCGGCCAGCCCGCTGGCCTCGGCGTCGCCTCCGGCGGCGGTCCACACCGTGTACAGCTCCTCGAACCCACCCAGGACGGCGGCGAGCAGGACGCCCCGGTCCAGGGCGTCCGACCCCTCCCCGCGCAGGGAGACGGCGGTGTCCACGGGGAGTTCGGCGCGTTCCTGGGACACGTTGAGGCCCATCCCCACGACCACGCCGGGGTGGCCGGAGGAGAAGTCGGCCTCGGAGAGGATGCCCGCGAGCTTGCCGTCGGCCGTCGCGGGCTCCGAGCGCAGGTGCGCGGGGACGATGACGTCGTTGGGCCACTTGAGCGCGGCCTTGACCCCCGTCACCCGGTGCACGGCGCCGACCGCGGCCACGCCCATGAGCGCGGGCAGCCAGCCCAGGCGGGTGACGGGCACCGCGGGCCGGACCAGGAGGGAGAAGGTGAGGGCGGCGCGCGGCGGGGTGGAGAAGCCGCGGCCGAGGCGTCCGCGCCCGGCGGTCTGGTGCTCGGTGACCAGCACGCTGCCGTGCGGGGCGCCCTCCACGGCGCGCGCGGTCAGCTCGGTGTTGGTGGAGGCGGCCTCGGGGAGCACCTCGACCCGGTGCCACATGCCGCCCGGTCGGGCGAGGGCGGCGTCGAGGGCCGCCCCGTCGAGCGGGGGTCGCGGGAAGGGGTCGTGTGCGCTGGCCATGCCCCCATTACAGCAGCGCCGCAACCCTGTCCGGAAACCCCTGTGCGGCAAAGGGCCGCCCGTTAAGCTGAAACCAGCACTTTGATGGTCGTGCGTTGCTACGTTCAGCTACTGGAGGTGACGCGACAGATGAGTATCGCGGAAACTGAGACGGCTCCCGGAACACCGTCTCACTGGGAGCTCATGTTGCGCACCTGGAAGGAGTTGGACCTGCCCGACGGGTGGCGGGCCGAGATCATCGAAGGCGGGCTCTTTCTTGTGGCACCCCCAACACGCGAACACGCCCACATCGTCTCCCTGATCCAAAGGGAGATGTATCGCGAGTTCCTGCGGGATGGAAGCGACCTCGCGGACGCGAGCCTCCATCAGACTCTTGATGTGCGCGTCCCCATGAGGACCGGCGTCTACATCCCCGACCTCGTGATCCTGCCCTACTCGGCCATGGAGTACGACCCCGACAGCATGATGTCCGACGCCCTACTGGTGGTCGAGGTGACGTCGAGGAGCACTGCGGACAAGGACCGCAAGCCCAAGCTCTGGGGTTACGCGCACGCCGGTATCCCCCTGTACCTGCTGGTGGACCGCTGGGACCCGCAGACCGGCGGGGGCGAGGTCACCCTCTACTCCGATCCGGAGAACGGCAGGTACACCAGCTCCACGAAGGTCCCCTTCGGCAAGGAGATCCACCTCCCCGAGCCGTTCGACCTCACCATCGACACCAGCGCTTTCCCCGAGTAACGGGCTCGGGCACGCGCGAGGGCGCCCCGCGGCCCCCTCCCGGGTGCGGGGCGCCCTCGCGTGTACGGGCCGACCAGCGGTCAGCCGGTGTTCTGGAGTCCGGCCGCCACGCCGTTGACCGAGAGCAGCAGCAGCCGCTCCAGGTGCTGCTGGTCCTCCTCAGACAGGGAGTCGGCCTCCTCGCCCCGCAGCGCCTCCAGGGCGCGCAGCTGGAGGTGCGAGAGCGCGTCCACGTACGGGTTGCGCAGGTCCACCGCGCGGGAGAGCACCGCCCGGTTCTCCAGCAGGCGGCTGTGCCCGGTCACCTTGAGCACCAGGTCGCGGGTGCGGTCGTACTCGGCGAGCACCCGCTCGGTCAGCTCCGGCCGCCCGCCCAGCGCCAGGTAGCGCTGGGCGATGTCGCGGTCGGTCTTGGCCAGGCTCATCTCCGCGTTGTCCAGCAGGGACGAGAACATGGGCCACTCGCGGTAGGCCGCCTGGAGCACGCCCAGGTCCTCCACCGCGGCCAGGCCCGTGCCCAGGCCGAACCAGCCCGGCAGGTTGACCCGGGTCTGGGTCCAGGCGAACACCCACGGGATGGCCCGCAGGTCGCCGAGCCCGCGCGCGGCGCCGCGCCGCGAGGGGCGCGAGCCCAGCCGCAGCTCGCCCAGCTCCTCCAGGGGGCTGACCCGGGAGAACCACACCGCGAAGTCCTCGGTGTTGATCAGCTCCAGGTAGGCCTCCTGGGCGGCGCGGGCGATGGTGTCGGCGTGGGCGCGGTACCGGCGCTCGGCGGAGCGCTCGCGCTCCTGGACGGCGTCGGTGGAGGCCATCAGCACCGCGTGGCCGACCTGCTCGATGTGGCGGCGGGCGATCGCGGGCTGGCCGTAGCGGGCGAAGATGACCTCGCCCTGCTCGGTGACCTTGAACCGTCCGCCGACCGAGCCGGGCGCCTGGGCGAGCAGGGCGCGGCTGGCCGGGCCCCCGCCGCGGCCGAGCGAGCCGCCGCGGCCGTGGAACAGGGTCAGGCGCACGTCGTGCTCTTCCGCCCACGCGGCCAGGCGGGCCTGGGCGTCGTAGAGGCGCAGGGTGGCGCTGACCGGCCCGACGTCCTTGGCGGAGTCGCTGTAGCCGAGCATGACCTCGATCCTGCGGCCGGTCTCGTCCAGGCGCTTGTTGACCTGGGGCAGCTTGAGCATGCCGTCGAGCACGTGCGGCGAGGCGTCCAGGTCGGCGCCGGTCTCGAACAGCGGGACGACGTCCAGGACGGGCACGCGTCCGGCGGGCAGCGCGTGGGCGGCCAGCTCGTACACGGCCGCGATGTCCTCGGCCGAGCGGGTGAAGCTGACGACGTAGCGGCGGCAGGCCTCCACGCCGAAGCGCTCCTGGATCCAGGCGATCACCCGGATCGTGGCGAGGACCTCCTCGGTGCGCTCGGAGAGCTCCCCGCCCTCGCGCAGTTCGGCGAGCGCGACGGCGTGCACCTCGCTGTGCTGGCGGATCTCCAGTTCGGCGAGGTGGAAGCCGAAGGTCTGCGCCTGCCAGACCAGGTGCTGGAGCTCGCCGTAGGCCTGGCGGACCGCGCCCGCCTCGGCCAGGGACTCCTGCACGGTGCGCAGGTCGGCCAGGAAGGCGTCGGCGTCGGGGTAGGCCAGGTCGGCGTCGCGCTCGCGCGTGGCGCGCAGCCGGGCGGCGGCCAGCAGCAGGAGCTGGCGGTGCGGTTCGTTGGGCGAGCGCGCCCCGATCTCCGCCGTCAGCTCGGGCTGTCCCGCCTTGGCCGAGGCGAGCGCGTCGAGCAGCGCCGGGCTGGCGGGGGTGAGGTTGGAGTAGGCGGTGAGGGTGCGGGCCACCTTGGTGCAGGAGGCCTCCAGGCCGCGCAGCACGTGCTCGGACTGGATGAGCACGGCCTCCCGGGTGATGTCGGAGGTGACGTAGGGGTTGCCGTCGCGGTCGCCGCCGATCCAGCTGCCGTAGCGCACGAAGGGCGTGGCGCGGGGCGGGCGCACGCCGGTGCCCTCGGGGTCGATGGCGGCGTCCAGGCTCCGGTAGACCTGCGGGATGACGGAGAAGATGGTCTCGTCGAACGCGGCGAGGGCGGTGCGCACCTCGTCGAGCGGGTTGAGCCTGGTGTAGCGCAGCTGGGAGGTGCGCCAGAGCAGGTCGATCTCCTCCAGCAGGCGCCGGTGCGCCTCGGCCGCGGCGCTGCTGCCCTCGTGGGAGGCGTGCCAGGCCTCCAGCTGGGCGCTGACGCGCAGGATGGAGGTGGACACGGCGCGGCGGCGCGCCTCGGTGGGGTGGGCGGTGACCACGGGGTGGAACTCCATGCCCGCGATCAGCTCGTCGAGGCGTTCCTCACCGCCCTCGCCCTCGCGGATGGCGCGGACGGCCGCCGCGAGGGACTCGCGGGGCGGGTTGGCGGCGTCGTCGCGCTCGCGCAGGGCCCGCATCCGCTGGTGTTCCTCGGCCAGGTTGGCCAGGTGGAAGTAGACGGTGAAGGCGCGGGCCACCTGCTTGGCGCGCTCCAGCGGCCAGGCGGCGACGATCGCGGTGATCTCCTCCCCCGTGACCGACCCGTCGCGGGCGCCGATGACCGCCCTCCTGAGCTTCTCGACATCGGCGAGCAGATCCTCGCCGCCGCTTTCGGCGAGGACCGTTCCGAGCATCTCGCCGAGCAGTTTGACGTCATTCCTGAGCTGCTCGGGAACTTCCTGCCGTGCACTGTCGCGTTCCGCGCTTACCGCTGTCATGGTCACCGACCCTACAGAGATCGCACCCGCCGCCAGGTGCGCGGGGGCGTATTTTCGATGTTTTGCCCGGGCGTTAACCATTGTTGCTCACAAGAAAGGAGAGCACATTTCCTCACGCGTTTTCGGTGATACCGCGTTCCTCGCCGCGGACTCCGCGTGTACGTTCCGTGCGCTTTGTGTGCTTCTCGTGCACGCTCCGGATCCGGGCTCCGGCGACGGGCCTGGTCGGGGGCCCGCCGCCGCGTACCTACTGGCCGGTAACCCGGGCTGGGTTCTCGTGTGACGACCCCTCGCGGTTAACCTGCGTAGTTATGGCCACCGAAGCCCCTGAACCGCTGTCCGCGGACGAGATCGACATCCACACGACCGCGGGCAAGCTCGCCGACCTGCAACGACGCCGGTACGAGGCCGTACACGCAGGGTCTGCTCGAGCCGTTGAGAAACAGCACGCCAAAGGCAAGATGACCGCCCGCGAGCGGATCGACGCACTGCTCGATCCCGGCTCGTTCGTGGAGTTCGACGCCCTGGCCCGACACCGCTCCACCAGCTTCGGCCTGGAGAGCAACCGCCCCTACGGTGACGGCGTCGTCACCGGCCACGGAACGGTCGACGGACGTCCCGTGGCGGTGTTCAGCCAGGACGTCACCGTCTTCGGCGGATCGCTGGGCGAGGTCTACGGCGAGAAGATCGTCAAGGTCCTCGACCACGCCCTCACCAACGGGTGCCCCGTCGTGGGCATCAACGAGGGCGGCGGCGCGCGCATCCAGGAGGGTGTGGTCGCGCTCGGCCTGTACGCCGAGATCTTCAAGCGCAACACCCACGCCTCGGGCGTCATCCCGCAGATCTCCCTGATCATGGGCGCGGCCGCGGGCGGCCACGTCTACTCCCCCGCCCTCACCGACTTCGTCGTGATGGTGGACGAGACCTCGCAGATGTTCATCACCGGCCCCGACGTCATCAAGACCGTCACCGGCGAGGACGTCTCCATGGAGGAGCTGGGCGGCGCCCGCACCCACAACACCAGGTCGGGTGTGGCGCACTACATGGGCGCCGACGAGCAGGACGCTATCGAGTACGTGAAGACGCTGCTCTCGCACCTGCCCGACAACAACCTGGAGGAGGCGCCGCAGCTGCCCCCCGAGGACGCCCCGGGCGACGAGGCCACCGACGCCGACCTGGCCCTGGACGCGTTCATCCCGGACTCGGCCAACCAGCCCTACGACATGCGCACGGTGGTCGAGGCCGTCCTGGACGACGGCGACTTCCTGGAGGTCCACGCCCAGTTCGCCACGAACATGGTGGTGGGCTTCGGCCGCGTGGACGGCCAGTCCGTCGGCATCGTCGCCAACCAGCCCCTGAGCCTGGCGGGCTGCCTGGACATCGACGCCTCCGAGAAGGCCGCGCGCTTCGTGCGCACCTGCGACGCCTTCAACGTGCCGGTGCTGACCTTCGTGGACGTGCCCGGGTTCCTGCCCGGCACCGACCAGGAGTGGGACGGCATCATCCGCCGCGGCGCCAAGCTGCTGTACGCCTACGCCGAGGCCACGGTGCCCCTGATCACCGTCATCACGCGCAAGGCCTTCGGCGGCGCCTACGACGTCATGGGCTCCAAGCACCTGGGCGCCGACGTCAACCTGGCCTGGCCCACGGCGCAGATCGCGGTCATGGGCGCCCAGGGCGCGGTGAACATCCTGCACCGGCGCACGCTGGCCGCCGCCGACGACGTCGAGGCCGAGCGCACGCGGCTGGTCGGCGAGTACGAGGACACCCTCCTCAACCCCTACTCCGCGGCGGAGCGGGGCTACGTGGACGGGGTCATCATGCCCTCCGAGACCCGCGTCCGGATCGCCAAGTCCCTCAAGGCGCTGCGCAACAAGCGCAAGCAGCTGCCGCCCAAGAAGCACGGGAACATCCCGCTGTGAGCGCGCCGAAGAACCCGCCGCACCTGGCCGTGGTCCGCGGCGAGCCCACCGCCGAGGAGCTCGCGGCCCTGACCGCCGTGCTCAGCGCCCGCGCCCGGGCCGCCGAGGAGCCCGCCCCCGAACGCCCGTCCGGGTGGCGGGACCGCTCGCGCCTGATGCGCGGCGCC
>NZ_QPFC01000747.1:0-6870 GCF_003427465.1 Nocardiopsis sp. TNDT3
CCCCGGGAGTAGTCGGGCACCGACGCCGAGCCCTGCCCCCCGGCGGAGGAGGGGGTCGGCTCGAACCGCACCCAGCCCGCGCCCTCGAAGTACAGCTCCGGCCAGGCGTGGGCGTCGCCCACGGACACCGCCCAGCGGCCGTCGCCCTGCTGCTCGCCCGCGGTGTAGCCCACCGCCACCCGCGCCGGGATGTCCACCTGTCGGGCCATGACCGCCATCGCCCCGGCGAACTGCTCGCAGTAGCCCACCCGGTCCCCGAACAGGAAGTGGGCGAGCGGGTCGGCGCCGTCGGGCACCGCGGGCGGGGACAGGTCGTAGGTGAACGCGCCCCCCGTGAAGTGGTCCTGGATGGCCACCGCCCGCTCGTAGGGGCTCCGCGCGTCCTCGGTCAGGTCCTCGGCCAGCTCCCGGACCCGCGGGTCCAGGTCGCCGGGTAGGTCGCGGAAGTCGCCCGGCAGCGACCGCGGGCTGCCGCTGTCGGCCAGCTCCTCGGCGGACGGCTCCCGGCCCAGGGTCTGCACGGTGAAGTTCAGCCCCGTGGGCGCGCTCTCGGTCGTGAACACCACGTGGCTCGCCGGGTCGGCGTACCACTCCCCGGGCACGTCCACCGTCCGCGCCCAGTACGGCAACGGCAGGAAGTCGATCCCGGGCGCGTCCGAGTCCATCGAGATCCGCGTGGTCACCGCGTCGCCTGAGGGCTCCGAGCCCCACCCGGTGGGCAGCGGCAGCTCCCCGTCGACCAGGGTGTCGCCCGAGGCGCTGACCGGCGTCATCGTCCAGTTCGCGCCGTCGAACTCGTCCAGCACGTACGTGCGCAGGTAGTCGGGCCGCTCGGCGTCGGTCCGGTAGGTCAGCACGGTGCGGTCGGAGGAGGAGGCCAGCTCGCGCCGCAGCGAGACCAGCGGGTGCGTGGTGGTGATGCGGTCCCCGCCGGTGCCGATGTAGGTGCCGTCGGCCATCGTGTGGAGCACGTCGGTGCGCAGCGACGGCACCGCGAGCGGCACCGTCAGCGCCAGCAGCACCGCGGCGGCCGAGGCCACCGCCACCGTCGTCGCCCTGCCCACCGCGCCCAGCACACGGGCCGAGGAGTCGTGGCCGTCGGGGACGCGCACGCCCCACTCGCGGCCGCGCACCCACACGTCCACCGCGAGCAGCAGCAGGAAGCCGACGGCGCCGCTGGTCGCGGCCGGCCAGCCCAGTCCGGCGTCGTCCACGATGAGCGGGACCGCCATCAGCACGGCCACCAGGGCGCCGACCATCCCGGGGCAGCGCGCGGTCACCGCCAGGAAGTCCGCGATGATCGCGAACAGGACGAACACCAGCGCGATGATCAGCATGACCCCGGCGGTGGAGGAGACCGGGGGCGTGCTGGTGTCGATCGTCTCCAGGCCCTCGTCGAACACCCGCAGCAGGTGCAGCGCCGTGTCACCGGAGGGCAGCAGCCCCAGCGGCGCGACGTGTCCGGCGAACAGCGGCGTCATCAGCAGCGCCGCCGCCAGCACCTGGAGGAACGGCACCGGGAAGGAGCTCCAGCCGCTGAGGCGGTACAGCGCGGACACCCCGCCCACCGCCACCGTCATCACGAGGGCCGGGACCCACCAGGCCTCGCCCCGTACGAGGCCGTCCAGCAGTGGCATCGCCATCAACAGGCAGGCCAGGGTGGCCAGGGGCATCAGTGCTCTCAACGCGGACCCTTCCGGGGGGTGTGCGGCCCGGCGGCGGGAGCGGGAGCCCAGGCGCGGCGCCACAGGTCGGGCAGTTCGGCGGTGGAACCCAGGACGAGGACGCGCCATCCGGCCGCGGTCAGCACGTCGTGGACCCCGCGCAGGGTGTCGGGGCCGGGCCAGGCGGCGTGCGCGCACAGCACGGCCACGCGCACGCCCCGGCCGCCCGTGCGGGACAGGGCGGCGGCCTCCTCGGGATCCACCGCGCCCAGCACCGCCACGACCAGGCCGGTCGCCCCGCAGGATTCGGCCAGCATGCCGATCCCGCCGAGCAGCCCGGGGGTGTCGGAGGGCTCGGCGACGGCCAGGCCGTCCAGCACGCCCGACGCGCTCGTGGTCGGGACCCGGCCCCGCTCGGTGTGCAGGCGCAGCTCGTGGCCGCCGTCGAGCAGGTGCACCGCCACCGAGGCGGCGGCGCTCACGGCGGTCTCCAGGGACCCGGCGGGCCCCGGGTGCCCGTGCGCCCCGCGCCGCGTGTCCAGCAGGACCACGCTGCTCTCCCGCGAGTGCTGCTCGTCCCGGCGCACCATCAGCTCACCGTGCTTGGCGGTGGACCGCCAGTGCACCTTGCGCAGGTCGTCGCCGTACCGGTACTCGCGGGGGACGGGGTCCTGCTCCCCGGCGCCGCTCACCGAACGCCGCGGCGAGTCCTCGCCCTTGGAGCCGTCGGCGGCGCCCAGCGCGGTCAGCGGGACGGTCACGGGGGTCACGAGCAGGCGCGAGGGCCCGCCCACGTCGCGGCTGACCCGCACGCACCCCAGCGGGTCGGTCACGCCGACCCACAGCGGACCCACCGGGTAGTCCCCGCGTACGGCCGGGCGCACCAGGTAGGCGACGTCGCGTACGGCGCGCGGACCCAGGTAGCCCACCGTGTAGCGGGGTTCGCCGCCCAGCGGCACGGGCAGCGTGTCCCGCACCGACAGCGCGGCCACCGGCCAGGTCCGCGAGGAGTTGCCCACACGCAGTTCCACCCGGGCGTTGTGCCCGGCCGGGATGCGCACGGGGGACAGGGTGCGGCTGTGCACGACGCGGGAGGCGGCCCCCAGGACCGTCAGCGCCGACAGCGGCGGGATCACGGTCAGCAGCACGCCCAGGCCCACGACCTCGCGCTGCCCCACGACCAGGCCGGACACCAGGGCGGTCAGGCCGAGGATGAGCATGCAGACGCCTCGTGCGGTGAGGGTTCGGTGCGGGCGCATGGACCCTCTCTCAGGGGGCGGGTGCGTACGGGGCGGAGCGGAGGGCCGCGGGCGCCGGGGGTCTACTGCGGGCCGGGCACGGGCAGGCGCGCGACCAGCTTGGCCACGATCTGCTCGGGGGTCAGGCGCTCCATCTGCGCCTCGGGGCCGGGCAGCAGCCGGTGCGCGAGCACCGGCACGGCCAGGGCCTGCACGTCGTCGGGGACGACGTAGTGCCGTCCGTCCAGGGCGGCGTAGGCGCGGGCGGCCTGCACCAGGTGCAGGGTGGCGCGCGGGGAGGCGCCCAGGCGCAGTTCGGGACTGGTGCGGGTCGCGTTGACCAGGTCCACGACGTAGCGGCGCATGCCCGGGGCCACGTGCACCGTGCGCACCCGGTCGGCCAGGTCGCGGACCTGGGCGGCGTTGGTGACCGGCGTCAGGTCCTCCAGCGGCGAGCTGGAGCTGTGCGAGTCGATCATGTCGAGTTCGGCCTGGGGGGCGGGGTAGCCGACCGAGACGCGGGCCATGAACCGGTCGCGCTGGGCCTCGGGGAGGGCGTAGGTGCCCTCCATGTCGCCCGGGTTCTGGGTGGCCACCACCATGAACGGCCGTTCCAGGGCGCGGGTCTGGCCGTCCACACTCACCTGGCGCTCGGCCATGCACTCCAGCAGGGCGGCCTGGGTCTTGGGCGAGGCGCGGTTGATCTCGTCGCCCACCACGATGTTGGCGAACACCGGGCCGGGGTTGAACTCGAACTCGCGCCGGTCCTGGTGGTAGACGCTGACACCGGTGATGTCGCTGGGCAGCAGGTCCGGCGTGAACTGCACGCGCTGCACGGAGCAGTCCACGGCCCGGCCCAGGGCCTTGGCCAGCATGGTCTTGCCGACGCCGGGGACGTCCTCGATGAGCAGGTGGCCCTCGGCGAGCAGGACCGTCAGCGCCAGGCGCAGCACCTCCGGCTTGCCCTCGATGACCGTCTCGATCGCGGCGCGGACGCGGTCGGCCACGGCGACGATCTCACCGACGTCCCCTTGGACGTCGCCCCCGCGACCGCCGTGGTGTGTACCGAGTGACACCAGACCCCTCCCGCTCCCTGTGGCTCCGCGTGTCGCTGTTCGGAACCGAGGCTAAGCCCATTCCAACCGATTGCAAACCAAAGCGCCGGAATCAGCGGCCGATTGGTTCCAGGAATGGTCAAAGAGGCCAAAGGGCTCCAATCACCCTTCTGATCCTCGGTGGCGGCGCCGGTGCCGGCCGAGAGTGCGGAGCGGGTGAGGGCCCCGGCTCCGACCGGCCGGGACACCGCCCCGCCCGTCCGACACGCCGGGCCGCCCGCCGGGAGCCCGCTCTGCCCTTCCGCGTGCGCGCACGCGGGCACGCGCGCGGTGCCGCCGCAGGTCGTCGCGGTCCCCGGGGTCGCCTCCTCCGCGACACACCCCGCGCCCTCCACCTTCCCCCACCATCACGGCCAACGCTGTGACCTGCGTTTTCCTGGCCCGCAGTGGGCGTAAAAGCCGGAAAGATCTGTTGACGGTGGGGAAGAGTGGAGTAAGGTGGGGCACCGTGGAGAGGGTGAATTCTCCACTTCGAGGGTGAGGGAGGTGGAAGTGTGTTCCTCGGCACCCACACGCCCCGGCTCGACCAGAAGGGGCGGCTCTTCCTCCCCGCGAAGTACCGCGACGAGCTGTCGGGGGGTCTGGTGATCACCAAGGGCCAGGAACGCTGCCTCTACGTCTTCCCGACGGAGGAGTTCCGGCGCATCACCGACGCCCTCGCCACCACCCCGGTCACCGCCAAGGCGGTGCGCGACTACAGCAGGGTCCTCTTCGCCAGCGCCTCGGACGAGAACTGCGACAAACAGGGAAGGGTCACCATCCCGGCCAAGCTCCGCGACTACGCGGGCCTGGAGCGGGAGTGCGTCGTGATCGGCGCCAACACCCGCTTGGAGATCTGGGACTCCCGGGCGTGGTCGGACTACGAGGCCGAACAGGAACCCGCCTTCGCGCAACTGTCGGAGGAGGTGCTGCCCGGGGTGCTGTGACCCCGGCGGAAGCACCGCCGGGCCGATCAGCACACAGTCCACACCCTCGCAAGCCGGAGTCCGGCAACGGCCTCCGGGCGCGGTCTCCACGAGCTGGCGCGACTTCCCCGGTGCCAGGTCGTGAGCGCGAAGCCACCGGAAGGTGGACAATAGCGGCCGTGTCCGGAGGCCCGCCGGAACCCGCCGGGCCGTGCCAAGGACACCGTGGAGCGCACCGACCGCGGCGCTACCACGGCGACTCGGGGGGAGACGGCGACAGCGTGGAGGAACAGCAGCACATGGGGGACATCGGGCAGGACGGCGGGACCGGGGGCGCCCGCACGGACGGGAGCGGCGTGCCCGCCGACGGGGAGAACCCCGCCGGGGAGCAGGCGCGCCTCGACGCGGCCCGCTCCGGAGCCGACCCCCTGCACGTGCCCGTCATGCTCGACCGGATCGTGGAACTGCTCGCTCCGGCCCTGGAGCGGCCCGGCGCCGTCCTGGTCGACGGCACCCTGGGCCTGGGCGGCCACTCCGAGGCGCTCCTGCGCGCCTGCCCCGGCATGCGCCTGGTCGGCGTCGACCGCGACACCACCGCCCTGGAGCGCAGCGCCGCACGCCTGGCGCCCTACGCCGACCGCACCCACTTCGTGCACGCGGTCTACTCCGACATCCCGCGAGCCCTGGACGAGGCGGGCGCGGCCGAGGCCGACGCCGTCCTGCTCGACCTCGGCGTCTCCTCGCCGCAGCTGGACGAGACCGACCGCGGCTTCGCCTACGCCCACGACGCGCCGCTGGACATGCGCATGGACCGCGACCAGTCTCTGACCGCCGCCGAGGTCGTCAACACCTACCCGGTCGCCGAGCTCACCCGCGTGCTGCGCACCTACGGCGAGGAGCGCTTCGCCTCCCGCGTGGCCAGGGCCATCGAGCGCCAGCGCGCCCAGGCGCCCATCGAGTCCACCCGCGCGCTGGCCGAACTGGTGCGCGAGGCCATCCCGGCGGCCACCCGCCGCACCGGCGGCCACCCCGCCAAGCGCGCCTTCCAGGGCCTGCGCATCGAGGTCAACGCCGAACTGTCCATCCTCGAACGCGCCCTGCCCGCCGCGATCGCGCGCCTGGCGGTCGGGGGCCGTGTGGCCGTGCTGTCCTACCACTCGCTGGAGGACCGGATGACCAAGAGGGCCCTGGCCGCGCTGGCCACCGACACCACGCCCGCCGACCTGCCGGTCCCCCTTCCCGAACGGCAGCCCGAACTCCGGCTGCTCACCCGGGGGGCCGAACTCCCCACGGACGAAGAGAACGAACGCAACCCGCGCGCGCAGTCGGCCCGCCTCCGGGCGGCCGAACGCGTGCGACCGCCGCGGCAGTAGGGAGACCCAGATGAGCACGAGGACGGACACGCGCCGCACGCCCGTACGCGGTGGCAAGGCCCCCACCGGGAAGGCCGCCCCCGCGCGGCCCAAGCGGGCGGTCGAACCCGCGACCAGGCCCGCGGCCGCGCCCGCACGGGCCAAGCGCACCCGGACCGGGGGCGGTGCGCAGGGCCGGGCGCCGCGCATCCCCTTCGTCCTGCTCATCCTGTTCCTGCTGGGGGCCACGCTCGTCAGCCTGCTCGTCCTGCGCAGCGTCGTGGCCGAGGAGGCCTTCGCCATCGCCAACCTCAAGGAGGAGAACCGGGAGCTGTCCTACGAGGAGCAGCAGCGGCGCAGCACGGTCGCCGAACTGGAGAGCTCCGAGCGCATCTCCGACGAGGCAGAGGCCATGGGCATGGAGCAGGGCGGTGAACCCCCGCTCTTCCTCGACCCCGAGACCGGTGAGATCAGCGGCGCCACCGGGAGCGGTGAGTGAGTACTCCCAGAGACCGGCGTCCCCGGAACCCCCGCAGGCCCGGAGCGGCCAACCGCTCGGGGTCCCGGCCCAAGAGGCCCCAGCGCGAGCCGCGCCG
>NZ_QPFC01000076.1:0-4797 GCF_003427465.1 Nocardiopsis sp. TNDT3
GAGGGGTATCAGCAGCGGTTTAGCCGAACCGACCGGTGATGTAGTTCTCGGTCTCCTTCTTCTCCGGCCGGGTGAACATCTGGTTCGTCTCGCCCATCTCGATGAGCTTGCCCGGCTTGCCCGGAGCCGACAGGTTGAAGAACGCCGTCCGGTCGGACACACGCGCGGCCTGCTGCATGTTGTGCGTCACGATGACGATCGTGTAGTTCTCCTTGAGCTGGTGGATGAGGTCCTCGATCGCCAGGGTCGAGATCGGGTCCAGCGCCGAGCACGGCTCGTCCATCAGCAGCACCGACGGCTTGACCGCGGTGGCGCGGGCGATGCACAGCCGCTGCTGCTGCCCGCCGGAGAGGCCCGAACCGGGCTTGTTCAGCCGGTCCTTGACCTCCTCCCACAGGTTCGCGCCGCGCAGCGAACCCTCCACCAGCTCGTCCGCCTCGGACTTGCTCATCCGCCGGTTGTTGAGGCGGGCACCGGCGATGACGTTGTCGTAGATCGACATCGTCGGGAACGGGTTGGCCTTCTGGAAGACCATCCCGACCTCGCTGCGCACCATGACCGGGTCCACGTCGGGCCCGTAGATGTCCAGGTCGTCCAGGAGCACCTTGCCCTGGACGCGGGCTCCCGGGGTCACCTCGTGCATCCGGTTGAGGGTCCGCAGGAAGGTGGACTTGCCGCAGCCCGACGATCCGATGAACGCCGTCACCGACCGCGGCTCGATGGTCATCGACACGTCCTCCACGGCCTTGAAGTCGCCGTAGTAGACGTGGAGACCGGAGACGTCGATACGTTTCGCCACTGGAAGTTCCTCGTGAATCTGCTCCGCGCGCGGGGCGTGGGCGGTGTGTGTAGGGGTCAACGGGCCTTCGGCGCGAACAGGCGGCCGATCATGCGGGCCAGGAAGAACAGCAGCATCACCACCAGGATCAGGGTCAGCGCCGCCGCCCAGGCCCTCTCGTAGTTGACGGCGCCGCCCATGCGGACCTGCGAGTAGATGAACACCGGGAGGTTCATCATCTGCCCGTCGAACAGGTTCCAGTTGATCGACACCGCGGACGACCCCGTGGTGAGGATCAGGGGAGCCGTCTCTCCGATAACGCGGGCGATGGCGAGCATGATTCCTGTGGTCAGGCCGGCCGCGGAGGTGGGCAGCACCACCTTGGTGATCGTCCGCCACTTGGGCACCCCCAGGGCGTAGGAGGCCTCACGCAGGTCCTGCGGCACCAGCCGCAGCATCTCCTCGCTGGAGCGCACCACGACCGGGATCATCAGCACCGCCAGCGCGATCGCGCCCGCCGCGCCGTTGGTCCGGCCCGGGCCGAACAGGATCATCCACAGCGCCACCACGAACAGTCCGGCGACGATCGACGGGATGCCCGTCATGACGTCGACGAAGAACACGATGATCCGCTTCATGCGGCCCTCGGCGTACTCCACGAGGTACACGGCGGTCATCACGCCGATGGGCACCGAGATGAGCGTGGCCATGCCGGTGATCGCCAGGGTGCCCACGATCGCGTGGTACACGCCTCCCGCGTCCATGCTCGGCAGGACGCCGTTCATGGACACCGTGAGGAAGTAGGCGTCGAACCGGACGATGCCGTTGCTCAGCACCGTCCACAGCACCGACACCAGCGGCAGCATCGCCAGCAGGAAGCACAGGTAGACCAGCGAGGTGACCAGCCGGTCCTTGGCCTTGCGGCCGCCCTCGACGCGGGCGGAGGCCGTCACGACGATCACCACGTACGCGGCGGCGGTGAGCAGGCCCCACAGCAGGAACCCGAAGGACGAGAAGGCCAGCAGGACCCCGGCCACCACGGCGGCGGAGGAGGCCAGCAGGGCGGCGGGGAAGTGCTGCGGCAGGGAGCCGCGGCGCAGGTCGGTCGCGGTGGAGCCCGCTTCGGGGCCGGGAGGCTGCGTGGTCGTCGTGTCCATCAAGACTCCTTGCTCCCCCGGGTCACGACGTAGCGCGCGCCCATGTTGACGACGAGGGTGATCGCGAACAGGACCAGCCCGGCGGCGATCAGCGCGGAGACGCCGTACCCGGTGGCCTCGGGGTACTGGAGGGCGATGTGCGCGGCGATGGTCTGGTTGCCGCTCTGCAACAGGTTCCAGGAGACGATGAGGGAGGGGGACAGGATCATCGCGACGGCCATGGTCTCGCCCAGGGCGCGGCCCAGGCCGAGCATGGCGCCGCCCACCACGCCGGATCTGCCGAAGGGCAGCACGGCCAGGCGGATCATCTCCCAGCGGGTGGCGCCCATGGCCAGGGCGGCCTCGCGGTGCCCCTGCGGGGTCTGGTGGAACACGTCGCGCGCCATAGCGGTGATGATCGGCAGGATCATGACGGCCAGCACCACGCCCGCGGTGAGGATGGTGCGGGCCGAGGTGGAGGCGGGGCCCTGGAACAGCGGGATCCAGCCCAGGTAGCGCGTCAGCGCCTGGTAGACGGGGACCAGCTCCGGCGCGAGGAAGCCGATGCCCCACAGGCCGTAGACGACGCTGGGGATGGCGGCCAGCAGGTCCACCAGGTAGCCGAGTACCGAGGCGAGCCTGCGCGGCGCGTAGAAGACGATGAACAGCGCGATCCCGATCGCCACCGGGGTGGCCAGCAGCAGCGCGATGGCCGCGGCCAGGACGGTGCCGAACGCCAGGGCGGCGACACCGAACGCGGGTTCCTCGCGGACGTTGGGGTCCCACTCCGTGCTGGTGAGGAAGTTCACCGTGTTCGCGGTCAGGGACGGCCAGGCCTGCACGAGCAGGAAGGCGGCGACACCGGCGAGGATCAGCAGGATCAGGATGCCCGAGCCTCGGGCGAGCCCGGCGAAGGCGACGTCGCCGATCCGGCGCTTGCCCGTGGGCGGCGGTGCCGCCTCGGGGGCGTCCGTGGTCGTCATGGGTTGGCTCCGGTTCGGAAGGTTTCGGGGCGGGTCGCCCGGATGGTGCGGTGCGTTCCGTGCACCTTCTGCGTGCCTGGTGTGTTCCCTGCGACGCGTGGTTCTCCCGCCGGTCGGGGGATGTCTCCCCGCCGAGGTCCCCTCCGCGTCCCGTACTGGGGCGATCGCCGGTCACCGCGCCACGGTCCGTGGTGGAGGGTGGCCGTGCTGCGCCGAATGTGAAGGTAGGTGCAACAGGTGACCAGTTGTCCCAAACAAGATGAACGGAAGATGAACGAGGTGTCGCACTCCCGTGGCGGCCCGGGGATTGCCCGGTGAATGTGACAGGTCACACGTTCGGGCGGGGGGCGTCGTCCCTCGGCGGCGCGTACATCACGTCGGTGTCCCACATGGCGAATCCGAGCGACTCGTACAGCCGCACCGCCGCCTCGTTGTCGCCGTCCACGTACAGGTGGACCCACGGCAGACCGGCGTCGCGCAGGTGCCGCAGACCCGCCAGGGTCAGGGCCCGGCCGAGTCCGCTGCCCTGCCACTCGGGGTCCACGCCCACCACGTAGACCTCGCCCACCGGCTCGCCGTCGGTGAGCCCGGCGCCGTCGGCGTGGGTCTTGGTCCAGTGGAACGCGGCCACCCCGCCGTCCTTGGCGGTGGCCAGGAAGAAGCCGTCCGGGTCGAACCAGTCCTCCACCTCGCGCTGGAGCAGGTCGTCCAGGGTGAGCTGGCCCTGCTCGGGGTGGTCGGCGAACGCCCGCGCGTTGGCGGCCAGCCACGCCTGCTCGTCCTGGCCCACGACGAAGGGGCGCAGCCGGACCCGTTCGGCCACCTCGGGCCGAAGCTCGGGCTCGGGCAGCTCGGGCGCCTCCCAGGGGCCGCCCGGCTCGTCCCCGGCGATGTCGCGCAGCGGCATCCGCATCTTGTGGAGTTCGCGGACGGCGGTCCAGCCGTCCTCCCGCGCCACCGACACCGCCTGCGGGGTGCGCCCGTGCGCCCACACGCGGACCCCGTCCGGCCCGGCGTCCCGGTCCACCGAGTGCAGCAGGGCGGTTCCGTGCCCGCGGCCGCGGTGGTCGGGGTGGACGACGACCTCTCCGGAGTCGGGCTCGCCCGCGACGCGCTCCACGAAGGCGAAGCCGACCGCGCGCCCGTCCTCCAGGGCCAGGTGGAAGCGGCTGCTCCCCGAGGGGGCGCCGTGTCTGACGCGGAGCAGGGTGTGCTCCGACAGCGGTGCGACGCCGTCGGCCGCGCGCGCGGCCTCGGCGAGCGTCAGCACCTGTTCGGCCAGGGTCCGGTCCAGGTCATCGGTGACTAGCGGGGTGTCCATGGACCGAAAGCCTACGACGGGGCGACGGCAAGACTTCTGTCAGCCACGGCAGGTGAGATGTTTGTCCTGGTAGCTGCCCTGATCCACGTGTCGCCGGTGCCGTCCCCCGGTGGCGGGGCCGCCGGGGAACGGCTCCGGGACGTCCTACTTCCTGCGGCGCCTGCCCTGGTAGCCGCCGCCGACGCGGACGCGCCGCACCGGTGCGAGCGGGGCCGCGAGCAGCAGAGCGAGGAGGAACGCGGCGAGCAGCACCGCCGGGGCCATGTTCGGCCCCAGGTCGCTGTGGTCGGCGGCCACCTCGGTCCCGTCGAGGTCGTCGTCCTGCGCGCCGGGGGTCACCGTGGGCAGCTCGGCGAGGTTCTCCGCGCCGGGCACGACCCCGGGCAGGGCCGCCTCGTCGCTGGGCAGGTCCGGGAAGCTGTCGCGGGTGGTGGGCACGTCGCTGGTGGGCACGTCGTCCACACGGCCGGAGGAGCGGGGCGCGCCACCGGAGCCGCCGGACCCGCCGCCGCCCGAACCGCCCGAACCGCCCGAACCGCCGCCGGAGTTCCCCCCGCGGTCGTCGTCACGGGTGGGGTC
>NZ_QPFC01000748.1:0-2827 GCF_003427465.1 Nocardiopsis sp. TNDT3
GGCGGGCCCGTCGGTCTGACGGGCCCGCCGCCCCGTGGAGCCCCCGGCGGGTTCCGGGCCGCGCCCCACGGGCGCGTGACCGGGCTTCTCAGCGCATCTCCGCCACCAGGCGGCCCAGGCGCCGCACCCGTTCCAGGTTGGCCTCGTAGCGGGCGCCGATCACCAGCAGCAGCACACCCGCGACGGCGAACGGCACCCAGTTCGGCACCAGCCGGGTCAGGTCCCACAGGGGCGGCCCGAACGCCCGCAGCGAGGTGGCCACCAGCACCAGCCCGCCCGTCACCAGGGCCGCCTGGAGCCGCCGACGCAGCCCCCACACGGTCACCGCGAGGCCCAGCACGAGCACGGCGGGCACCCGCCACACCATGCCGTCCTCCGTCAGCACCAGCACGACGGTGGGCAGGAACAGCAGGGCCAGGCCGCCGCCGTGGGCGGCCCAGCTCGAAGGCGGTTCGGCAGCCCTGCGGCTCCACTCCCAGCCCACGGCCAGCGCCGCCAGGGCGGGCGGCACCGTGTACGCCTCGGGCACGGCCACGTCCCACGCGGAGAGCACCGTCCACAGCGCCGCCAGCATCAGCAGCGCGCCCACCAGCGCGAACCAGCGCCGTTCGGGCCGTGCAGCGGTCGCCAGCGCGACGACCCCGACCACGGCCAGCGCCAGCGCGACCAGTCCCAGCCGCGCCCCCGCCGCCGCGGTGACGCCCAGCGAGACCGCCGCCCACACCCAGGCGGGGACCTCCGCCGCCGGTACGAGCGGTCCGCGCAGACGCGGCGCGGCCACGGCCACCGCGGCGACCATCGCGATCGGTGCCAGCGCCGCGTGCTCCACCGGAGCCCCCAGCAGCAGGGGCAGGGCCAGCGCGAACCCGCCCGTCGCCGCCGTCGCCACCGCCGTGGCGCCGACCGCCGCGACGGTGGTCCGGGCCAGGGCCGCGGCCACCGCGGCGGCCACCGCGACACCCATCAGGGCGCCCGTGGTCGCGTGCTCCTGGACCAGCGCCCAGCCCGTGCCGAGCAGCAGGGTGAGGAGGCCGGTCAGCCCCGCCAGCCAGCCGAGCCGCCCGTCCCGGGTCAGCGCCGACCACAGCGCCAGGGCCGAACCCACCGCGAACACCCACAGCAGGGCGCCGAGGAACGGCGCGTCCAGGACCAGGGGCAGCGCGACGAGCGCGGGCGGCGCGGCGAGGACCGCCGCTGCCGCCGTCCGTCCGCGGTCGAGCAGGGCGACCAGGGCCACCGCCGCCGCACCGGCCAGCAGCATTCCGGCCGCCGTGCCGACGGCCTCCGCCGGGCCCGCCACGCGGTGCAGCCCCAGGACGGAGTAGGCGGGGTCGCCCAGCGCCCGCACGGGCGCCGTCCACGGCCCGTACGCGCCGGACAGCAGCGGCAGGCCGGGACTGTGCCCCCGCCCGGCCAGCAGCGGGGCGGACGAGAGCAGGAGCAGGCCCACCACGGTGAACACCGGCCGGGGGTCGCCCCCGGCACCGCCCGCCCGCGGGAGGGGGATCCGTCCGAGCACCACCGCGTTCGCCCCGGCCAGCAGCGCGCAGGCGGCCAGCAGCCACCACGCCGGAGGCGGCACGGTGTCCGAGATCACGAGGCCGAGCCCGAAGAACGCACCGGTCAGCAGGGCCAGCGCCCACAGGAGCAGGCCCGTCGCGTGGAGCACCGCGGGGCGGCCGGACCGGGCGTACAGCAGCAGCGCGACCAGGACGGTCGCCTCCACCACCACGAGGGCGGCCAGGGAGGTGTACCGGTCCGGGAGCGACCACAGGCCGCCGGTGAGCAGGGTCAGGGTTCCGGTGAGCGCGGGCGCCCAGGCGCCGGGCCGACGCGGTACAAGGGCCGTGGCCAGCACCAGCGCGGCGCCGACCAGGAGGGCGCACACCACTGCCACCGCGTGCGGCGGGTCCAGCAGGTGCACGACCGTCAGCAGCGCCGGGGGAGCGGTCAGGGCGGCGGCGGGCACCAGCGCTCGGCGGCGCAGCAGGAACACCGCGCCGAGGGACAGCAGGGCGCAGACGAGCACGGCGAGCAGGTGGAACCCCGCGTCCGGGGCGGTCGTCGCCGGCAGGCCCAGCACGTCGGACACCGGTGTGGTCGGGGGACCGCCGTTCCACGGGGGCAGGGGCGCCCTGGGCAGCGCGGGCAGGTGCGCGGGTCCGGCGACCAGGGGGGCCGCCCCCAGGACCAGCAGGGCGATGGCCGCGGGGACCCCGGACGCGCCGGTACCGCCCGGGGCGCCCGGACCAGCGGCACCGCTCACGGCGCCCACGGGACCGGGGCCCTCCGGGACGTGGCGCAGCGGGCCGCGGGCCGACAGCAGGCCGGTCACGCCCGACAGCAGCAGGACCGCGGCCACGAACCACCGGGCTCCGACGTGATCGGCGCCCGCGGCGGAGGCGGCCAGGACGAAGGCCGTGTACAGCAGCGCCAGAACCGTGGTCAGCACCCACAGCACGGTCGCGCTGACCCGGAGGGCGCGCACGGGGACGCCCGCGCGGGGCCGTCCGAACCAGAGAGCCAGGAGCAGGTCGGCGAGTCCGGTCGCGGCCAGGACGGGCAGCGCCCAGGACCAGAGGCCGGGGGAGCCGGACGCCGCCAGCAGCAGGACGGGCACCGGCTGCAGGAGCAGGACGGCCAGGACGCGCGGCGTCCGCAGCGGCACGAGCAGCGGATAGGACGCCAGCAGCGCGCCGATGACGAGCAGCGCGGTCGCGGTGTAGCCGGGCCCGCTCCCGAGCCGCTCCGACGTCAGCAGCCACAGCGCGAGGGCGTCGACGCACAGCAGCGCGGCGGCCAGGCAGCCGAAGGTCTCCGCGGTCGC
>NZ_QPFC01000749.1:0-6155 GCF_003427465.1 Nocardiopsis sp. TNDT3
GTGTTCGCGCCGGTGCGCGACCTGGGGCTGGTGGTGCTGTGGGACGACGGCGACGACGTGCACGCCGACCCGCACGCCCCCTATCCCCACGCGCGTACGGTGCTGTCGATGCGCGCGCACCGCGCCGGGGCCGGTGCCCTGATCGGCGGGCACACGCGCACCACCGACGCCCAGCTGCTGGTGGAGTCGGGGTGGGCGCACCCGCTGACCGCCGACCGGGCGACCCTGCGCCGCCGCGCGCCCGTGGTCCGCGCGGCCGGGGACGACCGGGAACTGGCCCGCGACGAGGCGGCGCGGTCGGCGCGGATGCCGAGCGTGGCCCTGCGCGCGGCCCGCGAGGCCGCACGGACCGGTCCGGTGCTCTTCCAGGTCCCGCGCCGGGGCTACCTGAACACGCT
The DNA here is from genome assembly GCF_003427465.1 of Nocardiopsis sp. TNDT3. NCBI lineage: Bacteria > Bacillati > Actinomycetota > Actinomycetes > Streptosporangiales > Nocardiopsidaceae > Nocardiopsis > Nocardiopsis sp. TNDT3. The sequence goes on from NZ_QPFC01000749.1 coordinate 399, forward strand.
GGCCTGCGCCGGGTGCCGCGAGCCCGCGCGCTGCGACTCCTGCCGGGGCCCGCTGGCCGTGCGCGGTTCGCACGCCATGCCCTCGTGCGGCTGGTGCGGCCGGGTCGCCGGGCAGTGGGCGTGCCCGGAGTGCGGGGTCACCCGCATGCGCGCCGTGGTGGTGGGCGCCCGCCGCACCGCCGAGGAGCTGGGCCGCGCGTTCCCCTCGCTGACCGTGCGCACCTCGGGCCGCGAGGAGGTGCTGTCGCGGGTGGCGGACGCGCCGTCGCTGGTGGTGGCCACGCCGGGGGCCGAACCGGTGGCCGACAACGGGTACGCGGCGGCGGTCCTGCTGGACGGCTGGGCGCTGCTGAACCGGATGGACCTGCGCGCCTCGGAGGAGGCGCTGCGGCGCTGGCTGAACGCGGGGGCCCTGGTGCGGCCGGGCGGCACGGTGGTGGTGTCGGCCGACGCCTCGCTGCCGGTGGTGCAGTCGTTCGTGCGCTGGGACCCGGCGGGCTTCGCCGAGCGCGAGCTGGCCGAGCGCCGGGAGCTGGGGTTCCCCCCCGCGGTGGCGATGGCCTCGGTCACCGGCGCTCCCGAGCACGTGCGCGAGCTGCTCGACCAGATCGAACTGCCCGAGGGCGCCGAACTCCTGGGGCCGGTGCCGGTGGGCGCGGACCGGGCGGTCGGCCCGGACGGCGCCCACCCCACGGAGCGCGCGCTGCTGCGGGTGCCCCGGGCCGGGGTGGGCGCGCTGTCCCGGTCGCTCAAGGTGGCGGCCTCGGCGCGCAGCGCGCGCCGCGACGAGCACCTGGCGCAGGTGCGGATGGACCCGCTGCACGTGGTCTAGGCGGTGTCGGGGCCGTCCGGGGGAGCACCGGGGCCCGCCCGTCCGAAAGTGTCACCGGTGTGGCACACGGGGTCTGGTCCGCGGTGGCCTTGGACTCGTAGCGGGTTCGGGCGCCCCGGGGTCAGGCGGTCGTCGCGGCAGGGAACGCGTCGAGGGCCCCGTCCGGGGCGGCCCGGCCGGGGTCCGACGGGAGCGGCCGTCGGGCTCAGCGGCCGTACTCCGCGCGGTACAGGTCGCGCAGCGCGGCCACCTCCGCCGCGTGGTGGATGACCTCCCGGTTGACGTGGAGCACGAGGGCGACCATCGGGAAGTCCTCCCACTGGGGCGCCTCGGCGCCGCCCACCGGCGCGGCCAGGCCGCTCTCGTCCAACTCCTGGACGTGCGCGGTCCAGGCCGTGTAGGCGTGGCGCAGCCGCTGCCGGGCCTCGGCTGCGGTCGCGGGCCAGTCGGCGTTCTCCCGCGTGGCGGTGCGGTCGCCGAAGTGCCAGTTGACGCGGGTCTCCAGGACCTCGACGACGATGTGCCCGAGCCGCCAGGCGATGGTGGTCACCGGCGGCGGTTCGGGTTCGGGGACGGCCGTGTCGGGCCGGTGGCGTCCGTCCGGCCCCTCGCGCACGGTCCAGGCCCCGGGCACCGGGGCCCAGTGGAACTCCTCGTCGGTGAGCCCCTCCAGGCGGGGCCACAGGGAGAAGTCCCAGTAGAACCGCAGCTGCGCCAGGACCTCTCCGGTCCAGTTCACCGCCACCCGCGAACGCCCCCTCGGCGTCTTGGCGCGCGGCCCAGCCCCGCCAGGACGCCGGTGCCCGCGTCGGACACGTCCTCGTCCGGATAGGGCCACCACCGCAGGTCGGCCACGCCCGGCTCGATGGGCTGGAAGGGGTCGAAGGCGCGCTCCACCGCGGCGCGGGGCGCCGGGGAGGTGAGGGCGAGGTAGCCGCCCCCGCGCATGAGGGCGTGCAGGGCGTCGATCCGGGCGGGCGGGTCGTCCGCGGTGAAGGGGCGGGTCATCAGGACGGCGACGGGCTCGTCGAAGTCGACGAGCCCGGAGGTGCCGAGGCGGCGCAGGAGCGTGTCCGTGCCGGACCCGTCGCCGGAGAGCACGCGGGCGCCGGGGGTGGAGAGCATGCCCGCCGCGCCGTGCGGGGCGACGTGGACGACGGAGGCGTCGGGGGCGGTGGCGTGCACGCGCTCGGCGGTTCCGGGCACCGGGCACCCCCAGTCGACGAACTGGCGCACGCCCGCGTCGGCGGACAGGTAGTCGACCACGCGCCCCAGGAAGGCCTGGTGCAGGCGGGTGTGCTCGGCGTGCCGGGGGTCGGGACGCCCGCCCGCGCGGGAGCCGAGGTCGACCACACCGGACCGCTGGCCGGGGACGGGCACGGACCCGCGCCCTCGGAACACGGCCGTGAGCCGACCCGTCTTGGGCCCTCGGACGTTGGTCACGTTCACGCTCCCCCAGCCGGTTCGCTCGCGGGAGGCAGACGCTCGGCGGGGCGGGCCGGTCGGGCCCGGACAGCGTCGCGCCATGCCGTCAGGGCCCGATGGTACCTCCTGTGAAAGTGATCCTCAGCACACACTTGGGTGTTATGCGCCCTATTTCGCCCTTTGGGAACTCCTGGGGCGCAAGTGTTTCTGGTAAACGAACTCGGCCCCGCGAACGGGGAGGGGGCGTCACGCCCCGCTCCCCCGCGGTTCCAGCAGGTCACCGCCGTGTGTTCCCGGGAAAGCCCCACGGCACGGCCGGAACGTCCGGGAAAGCGCTTTTTCTGCCGCGCTTCCCGGGAAACGGCCTCGGGAGGCGGGGGGGTTCCACGCCCCCGGGCTCCGGCCCCGGGGCGTCGCCCCCGACGGGGGCGACCGCCCTTCCGTCACGAGGACCTCTCCCGGGCGGAGGCCGCCCCCACCGGGAGGCCGTTCCCGGCCGGAGACGGCCCCCATCCGAAGGCCGCTCCCGGCCGGAGGCGGTCCCCGCCAGAACGCCGCTCCGCGCGGAGGGCCGCTCCCGGGGGAAGCCCGTCAGGCCCCGGCCCCGGCGCGCCACCGGTCCGCGGTCAGCCTCCTCGCGGGCAGCTCCGCGCACAGCCAGGACACCACCGCGACCACCAGCACGGTCGCGGGCAGCAGCCAGAACGGGCCGCCGGGCCACGGACGCCCCAGGAGCCCCATCCCCGCGAAGGCGAGCGGGACCGCCGAGGCCAGGACACCGGCGACGACCGCGCCGACCGCGATCAGGGCGGCCTCCCTGCGCAGCAGCGACCGGACCTGCGCGGGGGTCATGCCCACGGCGTGCAGCGAGTCCGTCTCCGCGCGGCGGCGCAGGGTCTGGGCGGACAGGCGGTTGGCCACCGAGAGCAGCACGTACCCCGCCAGGCAGAGCAGCACCACGAGGTTGAGCACCGTGTTCGCCGCGAGCCCGCTCCCGGCCGCGTCCGGCGCGGTGTCGGCGACCTCCACCCCCGGATGCGCCGAGGCCAGGCCGTCGAGGACCCCGCGCACCTCGGACTCCCGCCCGGGTTCGGCGAGCACCCGCAACTCGGCGGGCAGGTCCCCGGTCAGGTGTCCCCGGGCCAGGTCCCGCGAGACCAGGACCGGGCCGAAACCGAGTTCGCGCTCGTACAGCGCGACCACCTCGGCGCTGGCCTCGGTCCCGTCCCCCATGCGGAACGCCACCCTCTGCCCCGGCTCCGCTCCGAGGGAGCGCGCGGTCTGCGCGCCCAGCGCGACGGTGTCGCCGGTCAGCGCGCCCAGGTCGCCCTCGGTGACACCCACGTCGACGACCTCCGGGGCTCCCGGCCCCAGGACCAGCGCGGGCGTCTCCTGGTGCAGCACCCCCTCATCGAACGGCAGCTCGGTGGTCCACACGAGGGCGGTCGGCGTGGCGGTGACGGCCGCGGCGACGGACGGGTCCTCCCGAACGGTCTCGGCCAGCCCCAGCGGAAGCCCGCCGAGCGCGGGCGCCGTCAGCGTGCTCGCGGCCAGCTCGCCGTCCTGTCGCTGCTCCGTCTGCGCGGCCAGCAGCGTGGTGTTGACGTACCCCTGGCTGAGCGCGAAGGCCACCAGCATCGCCAGCGCGCTGACCGCGCCCGCCACCCGGTGGGAGTGGCCGTGCAGATTGCGCACCGCCAGCCAGGTCAGGGCGGACGAACGCGCGGGCAGGCGGCGGCCGAGCGCCCCGCTCACCGCCCGCAGCAGGGCGGGGCCGACCAGGGCCAGCCCGATCACCGCGAGCAGGCTGGCCGAGGCCGGGCCGACCGCAGCCGTCTCGTCGCCCAGCACCAGCGCCGGGACCGACGCCCCCACCGAGGCCAGGAGCAGCGCCGCCCCCGTCCAGGTCCGCGCCCGGCCGGGAACCCGCGGTTCGGCGACGGACTCGGCGAGCGCGTCGGTGGGCGGCGCGGCCGCGGTCCGGCCGACCGCGGCCAGCGAGGCCAGCCACACGGCGAGCACCATCAACACCGCCGTGGCCAGGGCGGGCAGCGGTCCGAACACCGGCGGCAGGCCCGGGGGCACGAGGCCCAGGGAGGCGAACCAGTCCAGCGCGACCCCGGCCAGCGGATAGCCGCCGGCCACGCCGAAGGGCAGGGCCGCCAGGGTGACGAGGAGGTTGGGGGCGGCGACCAGGCGGCGGATCTGCCGGGGTGTGGCGCCCACGGCCCGCAGCAGCGCCAGGTCGCGGCGCTGGGCGGCCACGGAGACCGACAGCGCCCCGGCGACGGTCAGGCCGATGGTCATCACCAGGACACCGCTGAGCGAACCGGCCACCGCGACCAGGACACCGCGTGCGGCTCCGGCGGCCGGGGACTCGGCGTCGCCGATCCGGTCCCCGGTCCGCACGAGCGCGTCCTCGCCCGCCAGGGCCTCCCGCACCGCCCCGGTGAACCGCTCCTGCGACACGCCGGGCGCGGCGCGCAGGGCCACCAGGTCCACGGTGCCCTCGCGCGGGCCCTCGGTGCGTCCGGCCAGGTCGACGGCGGTTTCGTCGTCGAACAGGACCACGGTGGCGCCGGTGTCCAGCACCCCGGAGAGCCGGTGGTCGCCGGTGCGCCCCGCCGCGGTGACCCGCACCCGGTCGCCGACCCCGGCGTCGGCGGCGGCCGCCGTGGCGGCGTCCAGGACCACATCCCCCGGCCCCCGCGGCGCCTCCCCCTCCAAGGGGGCGTCCTCCAGCAGCGCGGCGGAGGACCACCCGTGGCCGGTGGTGCGGGGGTCGGCTCCCGTGGCGGGCCCGTCCCCGGTGTGCACGGCGGCCGGGAACCCCACGTCGCCGACGGCGGTGCCGACCTCGGGCAGGGCGGCCAGCCGGGCGGTGAGCTCCTCGGGCAGTCCGGCCCGCTCGGGCAGGGGCAGGTCCAGGTCCTCGGCCTGCTCGACCGTCTGGGGGGCGGCGACCACGGCGTCCGCGCCCCGGAGGCGTTCGGCGGGGACCGACGAGCGCAGCCCGGTGTCGGCCAGCACGCCGCCGACGGTGACGAACGCCGATCCGCCCAGGACCGCGACGGCGACAGCGGCCAGCACCCCGGCACGGCCGCGCGCCAGCTTCAGCGCTAGGGGGCCGCGTCCGCCCACGGGGCCCTGACCGCAGGCGGGGCCGGAACCAGAGGCCGGACCGGAAGCCGGATTCGGTGCGGGGGTCGCCGTCATCGGTCCGCCTCCGCCCCGGCCGTCTCCAGCGAGGCCAGGCGTCCGGCCAGGTCGGCCGCGGAGGGGGCGTGCAGGACGTCGGCGAGGCGGCCGTCGGCCATGACCGCGGTGGCGTGCGCCCGGGCGGCGGCCTTGGGGTCGTGGGTCACCATGACGACGGTCTGGCCGAGTTCGTCCACGACCTCCCGCAGCAGCCCCAGGACGCTGTCGGCGGTCGCGCCGTCGAGCGCTCCGGTGGGTTCGTCGGCGAAGACGATGTCGGGGCGGGAGGCCAGGGCCCGCAC
>NZ_QPFC01000750.1:0-6083 GCF_003427465.1 Nocardiopsis sp. TNDT3
GCTGGGGGGTGCGGACGGTGTGGGGCAGGGCGGGGCCGGTCAGGGCGCGGGCGGCGATCCACCCGCGCTCGTCCTCGGGCAGGGGCCCGCCGGAGGCGGCGATGTGGCGGCCGGTGCAGGACAGGACCCAGGCGGCCCGCCCGGTCTGCGCGGCGGCCTCGGCGAAGGCCCGGGGGAAGTCGGCCCCGGCGGCGACGTCGGCCATGAGGCGGCGGTGGCGGTCGCGGGTCTCGGCGATGGTGGTGAAGCGGTGCTGGGTCAGGGAGCGCAGCACCTCCTCGGTGACCGCGCCGAAGGAGGTCTCCGGGGGCACCTCCACCAGGGGCAGGTCGTGCTCGCGGCAGGCCTCCACCAGATCGGCGGGGACCTCGCCCAGGGCGGTCCCGGCGCCGACGGCGACCGCCCCGGCCCCGGCGACGGAGGCCACGAAGGTGCGCGAGTCCTCGGGGCGGGTGCGCCACATCATCCCGGTGAGGACGAACTCGCCGCCGCGCAGGTAGCGTGCGGGTTCGAGCAGGTCGGTGGTGTAGGCCCACCGCAGGGTGCGGTGCGCGTGCTCGGCCCCCGACAGGAATCTCAGGTGCAGCCGTGTGACCGCGAGCAGCTCGCTGATCCGCATGAACGTCCCTCTGTCGCTCGTGTGGGCGGCGGGCGCCCGGGGTGGTGAGGCGGTGGATGTTACTCCGGTGACGCCACTTGTAGGAAACGCCCAACGATAACCGTTCGTTCCGCGGCCACTTCATGTCATCACTTGCTGGTAGTGACCGCGCTCCCAGTGGTGTACTTCACAGCATCGGCGATACCCACCAGGGAAGACGCGACCGACAGACCGCGCCGGGCCGCGAGCGAGCGGCGGCACGACCATGGCGACAAGAGGACCGAGCATGGAGTTCCTGAGCCCCTCCACACTGGAGGAGGCCCTTGAGGCGAAGAGCGCCCTGCCCGAGGCGGTGCCCATCATGGGCGGTACCGACGTGATGGTGGAGCTCAACTTCGACAAGAGGCGGCCGCCCGCCCTGATCGACCTGACCCGGATCCCGGAACTGGCCGACTTCGGACCGGACGGGGAGCACACCCGCCTGGGCGCGGGCGTGTCCTACACCAAGGTGATCGAGCACCTGTCGGAGCGGGCCCCCGCCCTGGCCAGGGCCTCGCGTTCGGTGGCCTCCCCGCAGATCCGCAACCGCGGCACCGTGGGCGGCAACCTGGGCGGCGCCTCTCCGGCCGGGGAGTCCCACCCGCCGCTGCTGGCCACCGACGCGGTCATCGAGCTGGCGTCGGTGCGGGGCAGGCGCCGGGTGCCCGCCCGCGAGTTCTACCTGTCGCTGCGCACGACCGCGCGCCGGGCCGACGAACTGATCACGGCGGTGCTGCTGCCCGAGCCGACCGGCCCCCAGCAGTTCGCCAAGATCGGCACGCGCAACGCGATGGTCATCGCGGTGACCTCCTTCTCCCTGGCCCTGGACACCGAGCGCCGGGTGGTGGGGACGGGCGTGGGCTCGGCCGGCCCCACGCCGCTGCGCGCGGAGGCCGCCGAGAAGTTCCTGGCGGCGGAGTTCGACTGGGAGGACGGCCGCCCGCTCGCGGAGCCGGTCGTGCGCGAGTTCGGCGCCCTGGTGGCCGCGGCCGCCCGCCCCATCGACGACCAGCGGGGCAGCGCCGAGTACCGCAGGCACGCGCTGTCGGTGATGGCGCGCCGCGCACTGAGCTGGTCGGTCACCGACTACCGGAAGGGAGCCACGCGATGCGCGTGAGTTTCAGGGTCAACGGCGAGGACGTCACCGCCGACGACGTGTGGGCGGGCGAGAGCCTGCTGTACGTGCTGCGTGAGCGGCTGGGGCTGCCGGGCAGCAAGAACGCCTGCGAGCAGGGCGAGTGCGGCTCGTGCACGGTCTACTTCGACGGCGTGACGGCGTGTTCGTGCATGATCGCCGCCGGGCAGGCGCAGGGGCGCGAGGTGCGCACCGTGGAGGGCCTGTCCGGGGGCGAGGGGGCCGAGCGCGAGCTGGGCACGGTGCAGGAGGCCTTCGTGGAGGCGGGCGCGGTGCAGTGCGGGTTCTGCACGCCGGGTCTGCTGGTGCAGACCGACGACCTGCTGGAGCGCACGGTGGGCGCGGGGCTGCCCGCTCCGGAGGACGCCGAGATCCGTGAGGCGCTGGCGGGCAACCTGTGCCGGTGCACCGGGTACGAGAAGATCCTCGACGCGGTGCGTCTGGCCGCCTCGCGGCGGATCGGGAGCGGCACGTGAACGCGGCGGAGGGCTTCGTCATCGAGGGCGCCCACGTGGTGACCGTGGACGGCGCGGAGTACGCCGACGGCCACGTGGCGGTGCGCGCGGGTCGCATCTCGGCGGTGGGCGCGGGACCGACCCCCGGGGCCGAGGGGCTCCAGCGCGTGGACGGGCGCGGGTGCCTGGTCACGCCGGGTCTGGTCAACACGCACAACCACCTCTACCAGTGGGCGACGCAGGGGCTGTTCGCCGACGGCACGCTCTTCGAGTGGCTGGTGGGCTCCTACGAGATCTGGGGCCGTCTGGACGCCGACGTGGTGTCGGGGACGACCTCGGCCGGTCTGGCCCACCTGGCGCTGTCGGGGTGCACGACCGCCTCCGACCACCACTACGTCCATCCTTCGGGCCGCGGCGACATCGTGGCCGCCGAGGTGGAGGCCGCCCGCGAGGTGGGCGTGCGCCTGGACCTGGCCCGCGGGTCGATGGACCGGGGGCGGAGCCAGGGCGGTCTGCCGCCGGACGCCGTGGTGGAGTCGCTGGATCAGGCCCTGGCGGGCACCGCCGAGGCCGTCGACGCCCACCACGACACCGCGCCCGACGCGATGACGCGGGTGGCGGTGGCCCCGTGCTCGCCGTTCTCGGTCTCGCGCGAGCTGATGGTGGAGAGCGCGGCGCTGGCCCGGGACCGGGGGGTGCGGCTGCACACCCACCTGGCCGAGACGCTCGACGAGGAGGAGCAGTGCCTGGAGGAGTTCGGGTGCACCCCCGTGGAGTACGCCGAGAAGCTCGGCTGGCTGGGCCCTGACGTGTGGTTCGCGCATGCCGTGCACCTGTCGGACGCGGCGATCGGGCGGATCGCGGCCACGGGCACCGGGGTGGCGCACTGCCCCACCTCCAACGCCCGCCTGGGCGCGGGGATCTGCCGGGTGCCCGAGCTGCTGGAGGCGGGCGTGCCGGTGGGTCTGGGCGTGGACGGCCCGGCCTCCAGCGAGCTGACGCCGCTGGCCGGTGAGATGCACCAGGCGCTGTTGATGGCCCGCGCCCGCAGGGGCCCCAAGGCGCTCAGCGCCCGCCAGGCGCTGGAGATGGCCACTCTGGGCGGCGCCCGGGTACTGGGCCGCGACGCCGAGCTGGGCTCCCTGGCGGTGGGCAAGCTGGCCGACATCGCCCTGTGGCGGGTGGACGGGTTCGGCTACGACGTGATCGGGGACCCGGTGGTGGCGGCGGTCTTCGGCCCCACCCCGCCCCTGGAGCGGCTCTGGGTCGGCGGGAACACCGTCGTCGACCGCGGTGAGCTGCGCACCCTGTCCGCGGAGACCGCCGCCGCGCGCGGCCGTGCGGCGCACCGCACCCTGACCCAGGAGGTGAGCCGCTGATGGCGGCGACGACCCGTACCGTGACGGAGCTGAGCAGCACGACCAGGGACGGGGTGGGCTCCAGCCCGCGCCGCCCCGACGGAACCCTGAAGGTCACCGGCGAGTTCGCCTACTCCTCGGACATGTGGATGGAGGACATGCTGTGGGGGGCGACCCTGCGCAGCCCCCACCCGCACGCCGAGATCCGCGGCATCGACGTCACCGAGGCGCTGAAGGTGCCCGGGGTGCACGCGGTGCTCACCCACGAGGACGTGCCCGGGAACAAGCGCTACGGGCTGGAGTACCAGGACCAGCCGGTGCTGGCCTTCGGCAAGGTGCGCTACAAGGGCGAGGCGGTGGCGATCGTGGCCGCCGACCACCCCGAGACCGCCCGGCGGGCGATGGAGCGCGTCCGCGTGGACTACGCGGTGCTGGAGCCGATCAGCGACCCCCGGCGGGCCGCGCTGGACCCCGACTGCCCGCCGGTGCACGAGCCGGGCACGGTCCCCGACCACCCCGAGTACAACCCGCGCGGCAACCGGCTGCGCTACCAGCCGGTGCGCACCGGCGCGTTCGCCGCCGTGGCGGGCTCGGCCGAGCGCGAGGGCGAGGTCCTGGAGCGGCTGCGCGCCGAGGCCCACGCGGTGGTGGCCTCCGAGTACGAGGTCGGTATGCAGGACCAGGCCTTCCTGGGCCCGGAGTCGGGTATGGCCGTTCCGGCCGAGGACGGCGGGGTGGACCTGTACGTGGCCACGCAGTGGCTGCACGTGGACCAGCGCCAGATCGCCCCGGCGCTGGGGCTGCCCGAGGACAAGGTGCGGCTGACCCTGGCCGGGGTGGGCGGGGCCTTCGGCGCCCGCGAGGACCTGTCGATGCAGATCCACGCGGCCCTGCTGGCGCTGCGCACGGGCAGGCCGGTCAAGTTCGTGTACAACCGCGAGGAGTCCTTCTACGGGCACGTGCACCGGCACCCGGCCAGGATGCGCTACGAGCACGGGGCGCGCGCGGACGGCACGCTGCTCTACGCCACGGCGGAGATCATCGTGGACGGCGGCGCGTACGCGTCGGCGACCCCCGCGGTGGTGGGTGTGGCCTCCTCCCTGGGCATCGGCCCCTACGAGGTGGAGAACGCGCTGGTGGACGCCTACGGGGTGTACACCAACAACCCGCCGTGCGGCGCGATGCGCGGGTTCGGCGCGGTGCAGGCCTGCTTCGCCTACGAGTCGCAGATGGACCGGCTCGCCGAGGAGCTGGGCATGCACCCGGTGGACCTGCGGATCAGGAACGCCATGTCGCAGGGCTCGCGGATCATCACGGGCCAGGAGATCGACATGCCGCTGCCGATGGCGGAGATGCTGGAGCGCTGCCGCGCCCTGCCGATGCCGCCCGAGCGCGACGCGCTGGCCGACCCCGCCGACCAGCGCACCCTGCCGGGCGGGGTGGCGGGCACCACGCGCGGCGAGGGCGTGGTGCGCGGTGTGGGCTACGGCCTGGGGCTGAAGAACCTGTGCTTCTCGGAGGGGTTCGACGACTACTCCACCGCGCGGGTGCGACTGGAGGTCGTGGGCGGCGAGCCGGTGGTGCTGGTGCACACGGCGGCGGCCGAGGTCGGCCAGGGCCTGGTGACGGTCAAGGGGCAGATCGCCCGGACCGAACTGGGCGTGGAGAGGGTGGTCATCGCCCCCGCCGACACCCGGGTCGGCTCGGCGGGCTCCTCCTCGGCCTCGCGGCAGTCGTACATGACCGGCGGCGCGGTCATGACGGCGTGCGCGTCGGTGCGCGCCGAGGTGTTCGCGCTGGCCCGCGAGCGCGGGATCGTGCCCGAGGCGCTGCCCGACACCGACCTGTCCCTGGACGGGGGCAAGCTGGTGTCGGCCACGGTCGGCGCGCTGGTGTCCCTGGCGGACCTGCTGGGGGAGTCGGCGCGCGGCGGCACGGTGGTCGAGCACACCCGCGAGTACCACCACCGGCCCACCGAGATGCTCGACCCCAAGCTGGGCCAGGGTTCCTCTCACAACCAGTTCGGGATGTGCGTGCACCGGGCCGTGGTGGACGTGGACGTGGAGCTGGGCCTGGTGAAGGTGGTCGCGCTCGACGCGGTGCAGGACGTGGGCCGGGTGCTGCACCCCCAGCAGCTGGCGGGGCAGATCCAGGGCGGCTCCACGCAGGGACTGGGCCTGGCGCTGATGGAGGAGGTACAGGTCAAGGACGGGGAGATCCGCAACCCCTCGTTCACCGACTACCTCATCCCCACCATCCTGGACACTCCGCCGATGCGCATCGACGTGCTGGAGCGGCCCGACCCGCACGCGCCCTACGGGCTGCGTGGCGCGGGTGAGCCGCCGACGCTGTCCTCGACCCCGGCCATCGTGGCCGCGGTGCGCGCGGCCACCGGCAGGGCCCTGACCCACGCTCCGGTGCGCCCGGAGGACATCGTGGGCATCGACCTGTAGCCGCGACCGGGCGACGCGGTCCCCCGCCGCGCCGCCCCCATGAAC
>NZ_QPFC01000751.1:0-13457 GCF_003427465.1 Nocardiopsis sp. TNDT3
CGGCGTGCCGGGGGGCGCCGTCGGCGGACAGCAGCAGCACCCAGGCGCCGAGTTCGCGGGCCAGCCGGTCCACGATCGCCGCCTCCCCGGTGAGCGCGGCGCGGGTGAGGTCGCGCTGGGCGGCGAAGGCCCGGCTCAGCCCCTCGTACTCCTCCTTGGCCAGGAGCCGGGACACCTCCTTGCCGATCGCGATGAAGGGGGTCTCCCTGGCCACCTCCAGCAGGGTGAGGCCGAACTCGGCGGCGGCCTCGCGGAGCGGCTCGGGGGTGCGCTCCAGGACCACGCCGACCGCGAAGCCCAGCGCGGTGACGCGGCGCTCGGCCAGGCGGCGCGTGTAGTCGCGCAGGTCGGGGACGCCGGTGGCCCAGCGCACGCCGGTGGTGAGCAGGAGTTCGCCGCCCGCCAGGTAGGGCGTGGGGTCCTCCAGCTCGCTGACCGCGACCCACTCCACCCTCCGGTCCAGGTTCTCCTGGCCGGTGAGCAGGTTCAGGCGCAGGCGGGGCGTGCGCATCAGGGCCCCCAGGGTCGGTGGCATCGGCTTCCCCTCCACTTCGGCCGCCGGTCGAGGCGGTTCGGCGCGGTCGGCGGGACGGGACGCGGGCCGTCCTCCCCCCGCTCCAGCGGACCCGCTTCGTGCGAACCCTGACGCGCTGGCGCAAGGCTCAGCCCTGATTATCCACCTTGTCCATGTGGGGGTGGTTCCGCGCACCCTAGTGTCGTCCCAGGTCGGGGAGCCCACCCCCGGCCCCTCTCCGCTCCCGTCCACCGCAGAAGGAGGCAGCCGCATGGCAGCGACCGAGGTCGCCCAGTCCCGCCGGATCGTCACCGAGATCCCCGGCCCCAAGTCCCGCGCGATCCAGGAGCGCCGCCGTTCGGCCGTCGCCCAGGGCGTGGGCAGCGTCCTGCCGGTCTACGTCGAGCGCGCGGGCGGCGGCATCGTCGAGGACGTCGACGGCAACGCGCTGATCGACTTCGGCTCCGGCATCGCCGTGACCAACGTCGGCAACGCCGACCCGCGCGTGGTGGAGCGCGCCGCCGAGCAGCTCGGCCGGTTCACGCACACCTGCTTCATGGTCAACCCGTACGAGGCGTACGTGGACGTGTGCGAGGCGCTCAACCGGATCACGCCGGGCGACCACGAGAAGCGCTCGATCCTGCTCAACTCGGGCGCCGAGGCGGTCGAGAACGCGGTGAAGATCGCCCGCAGCGCGACCGGCCGCCAGGCGGTCGTGGTGTTCGACCACGCCTACCACGGCCGCACCAACCTCACCATGGGGCTGACCGCCAAGAACATGCCCTACAAGCAGGGCTTCGGGCCGTTCGCCGGTGAGATCCACCGGATGCCGATGGCCTACCCGTACCGCTGGCCGACGGGCCCGGACAACTGCGGCCCCGAGGCGGCGGCCATGGTGATCGAGCAGATCACCAAGCAGATCGGCGCCCAGAACGTGGCGGCCGTGGTGATCGAGCCGATCCAGGGCGAGGGCGGCTTCATCGAGCCCGCCCCCGGCTTCCTGCCCGCGGTGGTGGAGTTCTGCCGCGCCAACGGCATCGTGTTCGTCGCCGACGAGGTGCAGACCGGCTTCGCCCGCACCGGCCACATGTTCGCCAGCGAGCACGAGGGCGTGGTCCCGGACCTGATCACGACCGCCAAGGGCATCGCGGGCGGCCTGCCGCTGGCCGCGGTGACCGGCCGCGCCGAGCTGATGGACGCCGTGCACGGCGGCGGCCTGGGCGGCACCTACGGCGGCAACCCGGCCGCGTGCGCCGCCGCGCTGGCCGCGCTGTCCGCGATCGAGTCCGACGGCCTGGTGGAGCGCGCCCGTGAGATCGGCGAGCTGATGCTGGGCCGCCTGCGCGAGCTGGCCGCCAAGTACGAGGTCATCGGCGACGTGCGCGGACGCGGCGCGATGATCGCGATCGAGCTGGTCCAGGACGCCGACCGCACGCCCGCCCCCGAGGCGCTGGCCAAGGTCCTGTCCTACTGCCACTCCCGCGGCCTGGTCCTGCTGAGCGCGGGCACCTACGGCAACGTGATCCGCATGCTGCCGCCGCTGGTGATCGGCGACGAGCTGCTGCACGAGGGCCTGGACATCCTGGAGGAGGCCTTCGCCCGGCTGTAGTCCCCCGCCGCCTCCGTCACCACCGGGCCCCGCTCCGCGGTCCCGCCCGGGGCGGCGCGGTCGCGTCAGCGCGTCCGCCGTGCTCCCGCACGTGACATCGTCGGCGCACCTCCCGCTCCGGCCCCGTCAGTGCGTCCAGGCCACGTCCCGCGGCAGCGGGTGGTCCTCGGCGCGCATCTCCTCCAGCAGTGCGAGGAACCCCGCCGCGACCGGCCCCGGCCTGCGGTCCCGGCGCGTGAGCACGCTCAGCCCGCGGTCCACGACCGGGTCGGTCAGGGGCACGCGCACGTGGTCGGCGAAGCTCATCAGCACTCCGACCAGGGCCGGGAGCGCGGTGACGCCGATCCCCGCGGACACCAGGCCGCCGATGGTCGAGACGTTGCCCGCCCGCACGATCCGTTCGGGCACCACGCCCGCGCGCTCGAAGGCGGCGTCCGCGCCCGCGCGCACGCTGGAGTCGCCGCCGGTGGCCAGGAAGGCCTCCCCCGCCAGATCGGCCCAGGTCAGCGCGGACCGCTCCGCGAAGGGGTGCCCCACCGGCACGACCGCGAAGTAGCGGTCCCGCAGGAGCGGCCGCGACACCAGCTCCCCGGGCACCCGGCCCGCGGCCACCAGGGCCAGGTCGCACTCCCCCGCCTGGAGCCGTTCCACGGCCGCCTCCGACATCCCGTCCAGGACGTGGACGTCGGCCTCGGGCGTGCGCGACCTGAGCCGGGAGATCACCGAGGGCAGCAGGGCGGCCGCCACCGAGGGCAGCGTCGCCACCGCGACGGTGCCGCGCTCGCCGCGCAGGAAGCGCTCCAGCCCGTTCATCTCCGAGCGGTGCGCCTCCAGCAGGCGTTCGGCCACGGCCAGCAGCTCGGCCCCCTCCGGGGTGCACTCCACCCTGCGCGTGGTCCGCTCCAGGAGGCGGACCCCCAGGGTGCGCTCCAGCCCGAGCACCGTCCTGCTCAGCGAGGGCTGCGCGACGCGCAGTTCACGGGAGGCGCGCGTGAAACTCCCGTACCTGGCCACCGCGGCGTAGGCGGACAACTGCCTCAGGCTCAGATCCATGCCTCCAGAGCATAGATCCAGAGGAAACCGATGTTGGACAAGGGGAGAACCCCGCGAAACCATGTCGGCATGTGTCCCCCGTCACTTCCCCCCGTGAGGGTGTCCGAGGAGCGTGCCAGATGCTGACCGCCATGGGTTTCGCCACGATCGCCGTGGTGCTCCTGCTGCTGTTGTCCAACCGGGTGGGCGCGGTGGTCGCGCTCGTCGGCGTCCCGGTGGCGGCCGCCTTCGCGCTGGGCTTCGGCCCCGGCGAGGTGGCCTCCTTCGTCGGCGAGGGCATCGGCGGCGTGGCCTCCACGACCGCGATGTTCGTGTTCGCCATCCTCTACTTCGGGGTGATGCGCGACGCGGGGCTGTTCGCGCCGATCATCCGCCGCGTGCTCGGGTTCGCCGGGAACACGCCGGTGACCGTGGCGGTCGCGACGGTGGTGCTCGCGATGGTCGCCCACCTGGACGGCGCGGGCGCCACCACCTTCCTCATCACCATCCCGGCGATGCTCCCGCTCTACGACGCCCTGGGCATGCGCAGGGTGGTCCTGGCCGCGCTGGTCGGGCTGGGCGCGGGGATCATGAACATGCTGCCGTGGGGCGGGCCCACCGCCCGGGCCGCCACCGTCCTCGGCGTTCCGGCCAACGAACTGTGGGCCCCGCTGATCCCGGCCCAGCTGGCGGGCATGGCCGCCTGCGTCGCCGTCGCCTGGTACCTCGGCCACCGCGAGCGCGTGCGGCTGGCGGCGGCCGACCCCCTGCCCTCCCCGGTGCCCGTCGGGGGCGGCCGCCCGGGCGGGACCGCCGGAGAGGGCGGGGCCGACCCGCTCGCCGCGGGCGGGCAGGAGCCCGACGCCGACCTGCTGCGCCCGCGCCTGTACTGGGTGAACGCCGCGCTGACCGTCGCCGCCGTCCTCGCCCTGGTCTTCGGGCTGCTCTCCCCCGAACTCGTCTTCATGCTGGCCCTGGTCGTGGCGCTCGTCGTCAACTACCCGGGGATGAAGGCCCAGACCGACCGCGTCAACGCCCACGCCTCCGGGGCGATCCTCATGGCCAGCACCCTGCTCGCCGCGGGCGTGTTCCTGGGCGTCATGGACAGCAGCGGCATGATCGAGGCGATGGGACAGGCCATGACCGGCGCCATGCCCGGTTTCCTCGGCCCCGGGATGGCCGCGATCGTCGGTGTCCTGGGCGTGCCCATGAGCCTGCTCTTCGGCCCCGACGCCTACTACTTCGCCGTCATGCCGGTGCTGACCGCCGTGGGCGAGGGCTTCGGCGTCGCCGCCGCCGACATCGCCCAGGCCTCGATCATCGGCCAGGAGACCGTCGGCTTCCCGATCAGCCCGCTGACCGGCTCCTTCTACCTGCTGGTCGGCCTGGCCGGGGTGCCCATCGGCTCCCACATCCGCTTCCTGCTGCCGTGGGCCTGGCTGGTCAGCCTGGTCGTCCTCGCGGTCGCCCTCGCCAGCGGGGTCGTCCCGCTCTGGGTCGGCTGACCGCCCGTCCACACCGTTCGAAGGAGTCAGTGTGCCCAGCAGAGCCCGGATCGGGTGCGGCGCCGGTTTCGCCGGCGACCGCCTCCAACCCGCCGTCGACCTCGTGGAGGGAGGCGGCCTCGACACCCTGGTACTGGAGTGCCTGGGAGAGCGCACCGTGTCCCTGGCCTCGCTCCGGGAGGCCAGCGGGTCGGGCCCCGGCTACGACCCGACCCTGCGGCGGCGCCTGGAACTCCTGCTCGAACCGCTGCACCGGCACGGCACCCGGCTGGTCACCAACGCCGGGGCGGCCGCGCCCGTGGCGGCGGCGCGCATGGCCCGCGCCACGGCCCGGGAGCTGGGGCTGCCGACCCTGGTCGCCGCGGTCTCCGGGGACGACGTGCTCCACCTGCTGGACCCGTCCGCGCCCTGCTGGGAGGACGGGCTGCCGCTGGAGGCGCACGGCGAGATCGTCTCCGCCAACGCCTACGTCGGCGCCGACGCCCTGACGCCCGCGCTGGAGGGCGGAGCCGACGTGGTGATCGCGGGCCGGGCGGCCGACCCCTCGCTGTTCCTCGCGCCCCTGGCCCACCGCCTGGGCTGGGACCCCGGCGACGCGGACGCGATGGCCGCCGGGACCCTGGTGGGCCACCTGCTGGAGTGCGCGGGCCAGGTCAGCGGCGGCTACTTCGCCGACCCGGGCCGCAAGGAGGTCCCCGGCCTGGCCCGCCTCGGCTACCCCCTGGCCGAGGTGGAGCGGGACGGTTCGGCGGTGGTCACCAAGCTGCCGGGGACCGGCGGCCGGGTGGACCGGCTCACGGTCACCGAGCAGCTCACCTACGAGGTCACCGACCCCCGGGCCTACGTCACGCCGGACTCGGTGCTCGACATGACCGGGGTGCGGCTGACCGAGAGCGGACCGGACCGGGTGCTGGTCACCGGGGCCCGTGGGCTGCCCCGGCCCGGAGAGCTGAAGGTCAGCGTCGGGTACCGGGCGGGTTTCCGGGGCGAGGGCGAGATCTCCTACGCCGGGCCGGGCGCACTGGCGCGGGCCCGGCTGGCGGGCGAGGTGGTGCGCGAGCGCCTGGGCGGGAAGGTCTCCCGGTTGCGCGCCGACGTCGTGGGCGTGGACGCGCTGCACGGCTCCGGCGGGGACGGCCGGGACGAGCCCTTCGAGTGCCGGCTGCGGGTGGCCGCCCTCGGCTCCGGCCGCGCGGACGCCGAGGCGGTCGCCGAGGAGGTGGGCGCCCTCTACACGTCGGGGCCCGCCGGAGGGGGCGGTCTCAGGACCTCCGTCCACGAGGTCGTGGGCGTGCTGTCGACCACCGTCGACCGGGAGGCCGTGCGCACCCGGGTCGACTTCTTCGGAGAGGGGGAGCGGTGAGCACCGTGCTCCGCGACGTCGCCCACGCCCGGGCCGGGGACAAGGGCAACCTCAACACGATCGCCGTCATCGCCTACGAACCGGAGTGGTACCCGGTGCTGTGCGCCGAGCTGACGCCCGACCGGGTCGCCCGCGCGCTGGGCGGACGCGTGCGCGGGCCGGTCACCGTCCACCGGATGGACAACGTGTGCGCGCTGGTCCTGGTGTGCCCGCGCGCGGGCGGGGACACCGTGACCACGTCGCTGTACCTGGACGCCCACGGCAAGAGCCTGGCCTCGGTCCTGCTGGGGATGGAGCTGGAGGGGGCGCCCGGGGCGCGCTGACCGCGGGCGCCGGGTCAGCGCTCGTCGCGGACCGAGTCCAGCGACAGCAGCGCCACGTGCAGGGACAGGCAGGTCTCCACCGAGTCCAGGTCCGCGTCAAGGACGTGGGCGACCCGCCGCAGCCGGTCGTAGAACGCCGGGCGGGACAGGTGCGCCCGCCCGGCGGCGAGCGCCTTGTTGCGGCCCGCGCCCAGGTAGTGGCGGAGCATGTCGGTCAGGTCGCCGCCGTGCCGCGCGTCGTGGTCCAGCAGCGGCCCCAGCTCGCGCTCGACGTAGGTCTGGAGCCGCTCGTCGTCGCGGAACAGGTGGAGCAGGCCGCGCAGGTGCAGGTCGGGCAGCCGGTAGAAGGGGCGCTGGTCGCTCTGGCGGATGGCCACGTCGCCGACCTGGCGCGCCTCCAGGAAGGAGCGCCGCACCTCCCGGACTCCGTCCGCGGAGGAGCCCACGGCCAGCACGGCGCCGCCGCCCACGGCGGTGCGGATGCGGTCGGCGAGCAGGTGCAGGGTCGGGTCCAGGCGCTGGCGGCCCGGCAGCGCGAGCAGGATGCCCACGCGCAGGTCGTCGAGCGAGCCCACCAGGGCGGGCAGGCGCAGCTCGCGGCAGGCGCGCGCGGCGCCCTCGGCGGTGTCGGACAGGCGCGCCTGGGCGGCCAGCCCGGTCCCGCTCTCACGCAGGCGCAGCACGAGCCCCACCAGTTCGCGGCCGTTGAGCGGCACGCCCACGGCGCGGGCCCGAACCAGCGCCTCCTCCGGGTCGGAGTAGGCCCGGTCGATGATGCCCGCGATGATCGTGCGGTGCGTCTGCCGCTCCAGGCTCTCCTGGTGGCGCTCCAGCAGCCTGACCAGCGCGAGGGTGGTGGCGGCGCGTTCGATGAGCATGCTCTGGCGCGGGGTGGGGTTGGCCCCGACGACGAGGATCAGACGCCCCCAGTCCTGGCCGCGCGCCCCGACCGTGGTGACCAGCCAGCCGTTGGCGGGCGTGTGGACGGTGCGCGAGCCCGAGCGCGCCGCGCGCGAGCGGCTCTCCCAGGAGGTGAGCAGGGTTTCGGGCTCCTCGCCGTTGAGGTCGCAGGCCAGCACCTGGTGGGTGAGGTTCTCCAGGACCACGGGGCAGCCGGAGAGCTGGGCGACCTCGTGCAGGATGCGCCCGGTGTCGGCGCCCTCCACGGAGAGCTGGGTGAAGACCGAGTGCAGCTTCTCCGACTCGCGCAGCTCCTCCAGCTGTTCGTTGACCACCCGGACGTGCACGGCCTCGGTGATCTCCACGAAGCGGGCGTCGCGGTCGAGCAGGACCACCGGCACGCCCGCCTCGCGCGCGGCGTCGAGGAAGGCGGGCGGGAGCTCGGCGTGGTACTTGCGACCCAGTTCGACCGCGATGCCGCTGACCCCGGCCGCGGCGAGGTCGTCGATGTAGCGGCGCAGCGCCTCGGGATCGTCGGGCATGGCGATGCCGGTGCTGAGGACCAGCTCACCGCCGCGGAGCAGGTGGGCGAGGTCGGTGACCTCGGCGATGTGCACCCAGCGCACGGCCACGTCGAGCCGGTCCGGGCGCGCCACGACCCGGGGGCGGGCGCGCTGGAGGGCGGGCAGCTGGAGGACCTCGGCGAGGGTGGGAAGCACGGCTTCCATCCTAGGAGGCGGACACGGGACGCAGTGTCAGACATCCGGCCGCCGGTCTTACACGGTGTATCGCGCAGCCGGTGCCCGGCCCGGGGGCGGGGGTCGGACGCGGAGGGACGTACGCGTCGTCGGCCCGGCCGACGTCTTGTCACCATGCTGGTCCTGGCCAAGTCCGGTGCTCGGGGCGAGACTGGGGGCATGTCGGAACTTCTCTCACGCCACCGCGCGGTCATGCCCTCCTGGCTTCCCCTGTACTACGAGTCCCCGCTGGAGATCACCGGCGGCAAGGGCGCCCGTGTCACGGACGCCGACGGAAACACCTACCTGGACTTCTTCACCGGCATCGTGACCAACATGCTCGGCTACGACGTGGCGGAGGTGCGCGAGGCCGTCGAGCGCCAGATCGCCAGGGGGGTCGTGCACACCTCCACCCTCTACCTCATCCGCAGCCAGGTGGAGCTGGCGGAGAAGATCGCCCGCCTGTCGGGCATCCCGGACGCGAAGGTGTTCTTCACCAACTCCGGCACCGAGGCCAACGAGACCGCCCTGCTGCTGGCCACGTACGCGCGCGGCAGCGACGAGGTGCTGGCGATGCGCGGCAGCTACCACGGGCGCTCGTTCGGCACGGTGGCCGTGACCGGCAACCGGGCGTGGAAGAACTCCTCCCTGTCGCCGCTGAACGTGCACTACCTGCACGGCACCGACCACGCGGCCCCGGCCTTCCGGGGGATGACCGACCGGGAGTACGTCGATGCGTGCGTGGCCGACCTGTGCGACGTGCTGGACACCACGGCGCCGAACGTGGCGTGCCTGATCGCCGAGCCCGTGCAGGGCGTGGGCGGGTTCGCGATGCCTCCGGACGGCCTGTACGCCGCCTACAAGGAGGTGCTGGACGAGCACGGCATCCTGTTCGTGTCCGACGAGGTGCAGACCGGCTGGGGGCGCACGGGCACGAGCTTCTTCGGCATCGGCAACCACGGGGTGGTCCCGGACGCCATGACCTTCGCCAAGGGCCTGGGCAACGGGTTCGCCGTGGGCGGTGTGGTGGCGCGCGGCGACCTGATGGACCGGCTGGGCGCGCTGGGCGTGGCCACGTTCGGCGGCAACCCGGTGTCGATGGCGGCGGCGGGGGCGACCCTGGACTACGTGCTGGAGCACGACCTCCAGGGCAACGCGCGGCGGCAGGGCGCGCTGATCCTGGAGGGGCTCAGCGCGCTGACCTCGCTGCCGAGCGTGCGCGACGTGCGCGGCAAGGGGCTGATGTTCGCCGTGGAGATGATGGACCCCGCCACCGGCGCGCCGTCCTCACCCCTGGCCGGGCGGGTGCTGGAGGCCACCCGTGAGCGCGGCCTGCTGGTGGGCAAGGGCGGCGTGCACGGCAACGTGCTGCGGATGGCGCCGCCGATGACGCTGTCGCGGGAGGAGGCCGTGGAGGGCCGCGACGTGCTGCTGGACGCGGTGCGCACGGTGGACGCCGGGGCCTGAGGGAGGGCCGGCCGGGCCCGGGGGTCACCGCGCACGGCCGCGGAGGCGGGCAGCACGACGCTGGCGGCCCCCGGGGACCCCCCGTATCAAGCAAACCGCGCCGGGGCGCGGCGCACCGGCCCCGACCGCACGCCTGTGGACAAGGAAGAGAGCGCCAGCATGAGCAAGCACGTCACCCACTGGATCGGCGGGTCCGCCCACGAGGGGCCGGCCCGGCGCACGGGGGACATCTACAATCCGGCCTCCGGACGGGTCACCGGCACGGTCGACCTCGCCGGACGGCAGGAGGTCGACGCGGCGGTGACGGCCGCGCGGGAGGCCTTCCCGGGGTGGCGCGACACCCCGCTGTCCCGGCGGGTGCAGGTCCTGTTCCGCTTCCGCGAGCTGCTCAGCGCCAACGCCGACCGGCTGGCGGAGCTGGTCAGCGCCGAGCACGGCAAGGTCCTCTCCGACGCCCGGGGCGAGGTGGCCCGCGGCCTGGAGGTCGTCGACTTCGCCTGCGGCATCCCGCACCTGCTCAAGGGCGGCTACTCCGAGAACGTGTCCACGGGCGTGGACGCCTACTCGATCCTCCAGCCTCTCGGCGTGGTCGCCGGGATCACGCCGTTCAACTTCCCGGCGATGGTGCCGATGTGGATGTTCCCGGTGGCCCTGGCCTGCGGCAACGCGTTCGTGCTCAAGCCCAGCGAGAAGGACCCCTCCGCGTCGGTGCTGCTGGCCGGGCTGTGGGCCGAGGCGGGGCTGCCCGAGGGCGTGTTCAACGTGGTGCACGGCGACAAGGAGGCGGTGGACGCCCTCCTGGAGCACCCGGACGTGGCGGCGGTCAGCTTCGTGGGCTCCACCCCGATCGCGCGGTACGTCTACCGGACCGCCGCCGAGCACGGCAAGCGCGTGCAGGCCCTGGGCGGGGCCAAGAACCACATGGTGGTGCTGCCCGACGCCGACCTGGACCTGGCCGCGGACGCGGCGGTCTCGGCCGGGTTCGGCTCGGCCGGCGAGCGGTGCATGGCCATCTCCGCGGTGGCCGTGGTGGACTCGGTGGCCGACGGGCTGGTGGAGCGGATCCGCGAGCGGGTGGCGCGCCTGCGCGTGGGCCCCGGCGACGACGAGCGCAGCGAGATGGGGCCGCTGGTCACCAGGGAGCACCGCGACAGGGTGGCCTCCTACCTGGAGTCGGGGGTGCGCGAGGGCGCGACCCTGGCGGTCGACGGCCGCGCGCACCCTGTGTCGGGCGGGAGCCCGGACGGGTTCTGGCTGGGACCGTCGCTGCTGGACCACGTCGGCCCCGAGATGTCGTGCTACCGGGACGAGATCTTCGGCCCCGTGCTGAGCGTGGTGCGCGTGGGCGGCTACGACGAGGCGGTCAAGCTCGTCAACGCCAGCCCCTACGGCAACGGCACGGCGGTCTTCACCAACGACGGGGGCGCCGCCCGGCGGTTCCAGAACGAGGTCGAGGTCGGCATGGTGGGGATCAACGTCCCCATCCCGGTGCCGATGGCCTACTACTCCTTCGGCGGCTGGAAGCAGTCCCTGTTCGGCGACTCACACGCGCACGGCACGGAGGGTGTCCACTTCTACACCCGTACCAAGGCGGTCACCGCCCGGTGGGCCGACCCGGGCCAGCGGCCCGAAGGGGGCGTCGACCTGGGGTTCCCCACCAACGGTTGACTCGGTTTCCGCGAAAATACCGGACGGATCTGCCTCACTGTCGGTCGGCGGTGAACGACACGGAGTATCGTTGTCATCGGACGCCCCTCACGGGGCGTGGTCGGCGCCGGCAGCCGACGCACGAACCATCCGGGAAGGGCGCGCTCATTTCCCCTCCTCCCCAATGGAAGCGGGTGCGCCAACGGAAGCGCTCCGGGTCCGCCTCTCCCCCTGGACCCGGAGCGCGACCGTCTGCGCACCGCTAGCGCACCGCGAACAGCCGCTCCTCGGCGGCCACCCGGGGCTCCGCGCCGACGAGGTCGGCGCACTCCTCACAACCGAACACCGCACTCCCGTCCGGGAGCTCACCGAGCACCCGGCGGGGCCGGGGCCACTTGGTGTGGCAGACGACGCAGGCATCCCCCATGCACTGCGCCCAGCTCAGCGAGTCCGGATCGTAGACCTCGACGTCGATCGTGGGCCGCGTATCTGGTTCGCACATCATGCTCGTTCCGCGCAATGTCCTTGCTCCCCCCGTGGTTTAGGACAGTCTGGCGGGCCGATAGTTACCGGCTCTTTATTGAATCAGAAGCTTTGGGCACCTGGAATGGTTCGGACCGATCCACATCACACCATGCACGGGAATCATAACCCTAAGTGATGATGCCTGGGAAGACCCTGTCTTGCCGGATGGTATTCATCTGTTTTGTCCGGTTAGCTGCGGGGCGGTAGCGATCCGGGACCTCAGTCCTCGGCCCGCACAGAGACCGAAAAACGGCGCAGGGAGAGTGCCGGATTGAGCTCCCGTACCTCCTGCACCCGGGCGGCCGAAACCCCGGCCGAGGCGACCGCGAAGGTCTGCTCACCCAGCGCCGCGAGCGGTGTCCCCATGGGATCGACCACCATGCTGTTGCCCGCGCCCGTGGGCGCCGCCTGCCCGGAGGCGGCCACGTACACGGTGTTCTCGATGGCGCGCGCCCGGGCCAGGGTCCGCCAGTGCTCCTCCTTCAGCGGGCCGGGAACCCACTGCGCGGCCAGCAGCACCACATGCGCCCCGGCCTCGGCGATGCGCCGCGTCACCTCGGGAAAGCGCAGGTCGTAGCAGGTCTGCAGACCGAACACCACGCCGTCCACGGTGAAGGTCTCGGGCTCCTCGATCGGGCCGGGGCGCAGCACGTCCGACTCCCGGGCCCCGAAGGCGTCGTACAGGTGGATCTTGCGGTAGTGCGCGACCCGCTCACCCCGCGGCGACAGCGCCACCAGCGTGTTGGTGAAGTGGGCGGCGTCGGCGCCGTCCTCGGCCTCGCCGACCCCCAGCACCAGGTGCACGCCCTCCCGCCGGGCGGTGTCGGCCGCCTCGGAGACGAAGGGGCCGTCCAGGGGCTCGGCCGCCGCCACGTAGCGCTGGTCGACGCGGCCCGCGGTGAACATCGTGTACTCGGGGAACAGGACCACCTCGGCCCCGTCCGCCGCGGCGCGGGCGGTCAGCTCCGCCACCGAGCGCTGGTTGCGCGCCTTGTCCTGACCGGGGGCGAACTGGGCGACCGCGACCTGCACCATCGAACCTCTCCTCGTCGGCGTGGGGCGCCCGGGGCGCCGTGCACCGAGTGTACGGCCACTTCCGCGGCCACCCCCTTGTCAGAAGGCTGAACAAGTGTTTAAAGTATTGAACATGAGTTCAACCGACCGTCCGGACCGGCCCGACGGGGAGTCCGACCTCACGGCGCGCGCCAGGATCCGCGACGCGGCGATCGCGTGCTTCGGCCAGCGCGGGTTCGGCGTGAGCGTGCGGGCGATCGCCGAGCAGGCCGGGGTCTCCCCCGGCCTGGTGATCCACCACTTCGGCTCCAAGGACAAGCTCCGGCGGGCCTGCGACGACCACGTCACCGCGGCCGTCAACGAGGTCAAGACGGACACGGTCACCAGCCACGACGGGCAGACCTTCCTCCACCAGCTCGCGACGATGGAGCAGTACGCCCCGCTGCTGGCCTACGTCGTCCGCTCCATGCAGGCCGGGGGCCCGCTCGCGGCCGCGCTCTTCGAGCGCATGGTGGCCGACATCGAGGTCTACCTCGCCGCGGGCGAGGCCGAGGGCACCATCCGCCCGAGCCGGGACCCGGCCCGGCGCGCCCGCTACCTGGCCGCCAACTCCCTCGGATCGCTGCTGCTGTTCCTCACGCTGGGGCGCTTCGGGGAGGAGGTCGACTTCGCCCGGGTCGCGCGCGAGTGGTCGCGGGAGTACATGCTCCCGACCCTGGAGCTGTACACCGAGGGTCTGCTCACCGAGCGCACGATCCTCGACGCCTACCTCCTGTACGTCGGCGATCCCCCCGAGGAGCCCCGCTGACCTCCCCGAACTC